>JAFMRP010000382.1 GCA_017354095.1 Ktedonobacteraceae bacterium | reverse complement strand
ACGCCTGGCTCTATGATGAATATCCTTATCCCAGCGGCATGAGCGGAGGAGAAGTGACACTGCGCCATCCCGACGCAAAGCAGCGCCAGTTGCTGCACCGCTCGATACGTGTCAGCGGGCCGCGTACATTCTCTTACACACTGCCCTGGGCCAGCGTGCTCTTCGCGCGAGCCACGCCTATGGGGCAAGAGATGGATGGGCCGCACGCCACAGACCTGGCGCCGTATATCGGCAGCAGTCCGGCGCAGCTTGTTTTTCAATCAACCGGGCTTACATCCTATAACAACAAACGCTTCTTCACCGCAGATCTACAGAAGCAGCTGGTCTGGGACGTGCCGGAAGGGGACTGGCAGATCAGCATCTTCCTGGAGCAAGAGATCGCAGATTTTAAGTACTTTGGCAATTATGTCGATCCGTGCCACGAGGAAGCAATGCGGACATTCATAGCCACGACACATGATGCCTATGCCAGGCGATTCGAGGCACAATTCGGGCAAACCATCAAGGGCCTGTTCACCGACGAAGTAGGACTGCTAGGGCGCATCCCCTGGTCCACACAGCTGCCACAGTACGTGCGCGACCACTATGGCTACGAGCTGCTTGATCACCTGCTCACGCTGCTCGCTCCGAACGGAGAGCAGACCGCGCGGGTCCGCTATACCTATTTTCAAAGCATTCATCAACTGCTGCTGGAAACCTACCATAAACGAGTCGGCAACTGGTGTGACGAGCATAGCTTGCAATATCTGACCGAAGTGCCATCCATGCGCATGACCACGCAGCTCTATAGCCATATTCCCGGCGGAGACAGCGCGCACGAGAAGGTAGGGCGCTCGTTGGAATGGATACTGGATAGCAACCTGTACAGCCTGCGTGCCAACCCAAAGGTTACCAGTTCCCTGGCGCGTCAACTGGGGCGCGAACGGGCCGCAATCGAATGCTTCCACAGCGTTGGCTGGTCCATGACATTGCAGGATGCACGCTGGATGCTGGATAACATGGCCGCGCTCGGTGTTAATTTCTTTGTCTTCCATGCATTTTTCGCTTCCATCGACAGCCTGCGCAAGCACGACGCGCCACCCTCGCAATTCCTGCAAAACCCCTACTGGCAGCACTTTCGCCAGCTCGCCGACTATGCCGGGCGACTCAGTTACAGCCTGAGCCAGGGCACATCCGACATCTCTATAGCAGTCGTCCATCCTACCACCACTTTCTGGACCCACATGGGCAACCCGCTGCACAACTTTCGCTATTGCGGCGATGATCCCGCGGAAGAGCGCGCACTAGAACGGCTCAAACAGGACTGGGCATATCTTTGCAAGCAGTTATTGCTACACCAGGTTGACTATGATCACCTGGACCCCGAACTGCTGGCGAATGCCACCATCGAAGAGCGATGTCTCTGCACCGGGCAGGCACGCTACGAAGTACTCATCCTGCCTCCAATGACCAATCTTGAAGTGGCAGCCTGGTCGCGCATTCGGGCATTTTTGCACGCGGGCGGCAAAGTCATCGCACTGGGGCTGCTCCCCTACGAGGATATTGACCAGCAAGGGCGGATCGAAGACGAAATGCTGGTATACTTTGGCTTGCAGGAATCTCCACGGCAGCACTACTGGCAGAGCCTGGATGACCCGCAAGAGGAGAAGGAAGACCCGGGGCAGCCCTGGACCAAAGGGAGCCATGATGCCTACTTCATCGCGGGCGGTCCACAGCAGACAGGCACTTTTGAACGATTACTCACACTGTTACGGCAGTGTGTCCCCCCTGGCATCTTTCTGGAGCCGATGGTGGGAGATAGCACATCGCTACTCATGCAGCAGAGAAATCTGCCAGATGGATCGCGGCTCGTTTTCATTACGCACCAGGAAGGAACGCAGAAAAGGCTGCGTATACACCTGGCCCAGCGTTCCGGCAGACCGGTTGTGGAACGCCTGGATCTTGTATCGGGCACCGTGACGCGACTTCCCATCGAGAAAACGGGGCACGACTGGTGGTTTCTGCTCTCCTTTGCTCCCTACGAATCGTATTTGCTGCGCTGCTCATTCCGCGCAGAGGAGCAGGCCAGCGAAGAGATCGCGGTGGAGCCACAGCCCTGGACGCTCGCTCTCGACGTGCGGCAGCCGTGGAAGCTTAGCGCGTGGCAGGACAACAACGTGCGCCTGGGCACCTTCCGCTTCGCCCTTGACCAACACCACACAGGTCTGCAAAAGCGCTGGCATGAAGGGGAGATAGACGAGGCGTGGCCAATCGTGGAGAGCAAGCCAATTGTCAACCAGTGCGCCGATATCGCGGCGACACAAACATTTCCGCTTCAATTCAAGCAAACCTTTGGCATCCCGGCTCGCAGTTCGCTGGCATATCCGCTGAATTGCTGGTATCACAGCGCATTTTTTGTCGCGGAGACGCCACCCGCCTGCCAGTTAGTGATGGATGAAGGAGCCATCGGGGGTGAATATACCGTGTATCTCAACGGGCAGCGTATTAGCGCTGCCAATTTCAAGCCAGCCGCTCCACACGGGTATCGGCAGCAGTCCCGCGAGGTTGTTTCCTTCCTCAAGCCAGGGATTAATCACCTGGTCATCCAGCTTGAGGCCGGACGTGATGAAGATGGAGTACGTGATCCGCTCTACCTGTGTGGCCCATTCGGCGTCACCTTCGATGATCAGGGTATGGCCATCATCGGCAAAGCGCCCGCCACAGGCAGCCCACGGAGCGACGTACAGCCAGGCTACCCCTATTACGCGGGCACGCTCTGTTTCAGCAGAGAGATCACCATTGGCGTATTGCCGAACGAGCCGACATTTGAAGTTATGCTGCAGGGGTGGGACAAGTATATCCATGACTGTGTCGAGGTCGTAGTCAATGGCCACTCGCTCGGCGTCTGCTGCTGGTCGCCATATCGCTGGAGGGGAGCAAGCACGCTGCTGCGCCAGGGGAACAATAGGATTGAGATCCGTGTGACCAACACACTGAGTGGCCTGCTGGAGGGGACCTACTTTGATGAGCGCAGCCATCAGATGAGGCCGGTTCAGGGGTAAAAAGCTCTATTGCTTGTCAGCGCGCATCGAATGGGGAGGTGTTTGTGCTAAAATAAAAAAGGAAAAGCTGTACAAAAAATTCGTCTCTATGAGGAGAGAAAAAAAGACTGATGCAGTTATTGTGTTCAAATGGTGCTTTTAGTAGAGGTCCAGATTTTACCAGCCACGAGGCCATCCTCACCTACGGTCCCCAGCTTACAGTAGACGGCTTTGAAGTTATCTTCTACCCCAGCTGGTATGCTCACCAGGAACGCATCGCCAGCGAGCTGCGTGCATCTGGCCTACGCTTTCCCGCCATTCATATGGAGAAGCGCATCGGTATAGCCTTTGGCAACGCCGACCCGGATGAGCAGGAGCGGGGCATCGACTGGTTTGAGCGGAACTGTGCCTTCGCGCAACAGATTAGCGCGCCGCTCGCCGTACTCCATCTGTGGGGATGGCCCGAATCGGATAACCATTTTGAACGTAACCTGCAGCATCTCTCGCACTGCCTCGACATCGCGGAGCGCTACGCCATTAATCTAGCCATCGAGACCATTCCCTGCAAGCGCTATGACCCGCTATCCAACATCAGACAGGCCTTTGAGCGAGATCCCCGTACACGTATCGCGCTGGACACCGAATTTCTCGCCTTTCATGACCAGATCGAAACGGTCTTCGCGGCCTCCTGGATCTGGCGCGAGCGGCTTGTGCAGCACGTGCATATCAAAGATTTCGATGGAGAGCCCTTTCCGCCCGGGGGCCGGCGCTACCTGCACCCGGGCGAGGGACACATCGATTTTGGGCGTTTTTTGCGGCGATTGCAGGAAACGGGCTTTGATGGCACCGTGAGCCTGGAATCGCCGGCTATTGACGCGCAAGGCCATGTTCACCTGGAACGTATCCAGGATAGCCTGCAACTTATCGCGCGGCTGATGGATTGACGGCGGGCACCAGCCACGCGCTGCGACGGGCCTCGTAGGCCGCGATCTCATCTTGAAATTGCAGCGTGCGACCGATGGCGTCGGCACCCTGCACCAGCGCATCCTTGCGAAAAGCATCGATCTCAAAATGCCAGTGCTGTCCAGCCGGGGTAACCACACGCTGCTCCGGCAAATCAACCGCCAGGGAATAGCCTTCTCGCGCTGCTATCTCGTCAAAGAGCGACTGCACCTGTTCGGCAGAGAGGCGGACCGGCAGCAAGCCAACGTTCAGGCAATTATTGTAGAAGATATCGCCGAAGCTGGGCGCGATAACGACACGGAAGCCATACTCATACAGTGCCCACGGTGCGTGCTCGCGTGAGGAGCCGCAGCCAAAGTTCGCGCGCGCCAGCAGGATCGTCGCCTGCTGGTAGCGCGGCTGATTCAAGACGAAAGCGGGATCGGGCACATCGCCTCCATCCAGATAGCGCCAATCTCGGAACAGCGACTTCCCGAAGCCACTGCGCGAGACAACTTTAAGAAAGCGAGCCGGAATAATCGCATCGGTATCGACGTTCGCCTGATCCAGCGGCGCCACCACGCCCTGATGAATAGTGAATGCATCCATAACGGGTATCCTCTTTCTACTGCAAATCACGAATATCGACAAAATGACCGGTGATAGCCGCCGCTGCGGCCATCGCCGGGCTCACCAGGTGTGTACGTCCACCCCTGCCCTGCCGTCCCTCGAAGTTGCGATTGGACGTGCTGGCACAGCGCTCGCCCTCAGCCAGTTGATCGCCACTGAGCGTCAGACATATGCTGCACCCTGGTTCACGCCACTCAAAGCCCGCCTCCTGAAAGATGCGCGCCAGCCCCTCGGCTTCAGCCTGTTGTTTGATCAGACCACTACCCGGCACAACCATCACCCTGACGCCGGGCGCGACCCGCTTCCCTTTCACCACCGCCGCCGCCTCGCGCAGGTCTTCAATGCGGCTATTCGTACAACTGCCAATAAACACACGGTCCAGTTTGATCTCCTGGATTGGGGTGCCGGGCTCCAGGCCCATATAGTGCAGCGCGCGCCGGGCCGCCTCCTGCTGAGCTGGGTCCGCGAAGCTGGAAGGATCGGGCACAGAGCCGCTCACCGGTACCACCATGGCCGGAGTGGTTCCCCAGGTAACCTGCGGCTCCATGCCTGCCAGGTCCACCGTCACAGACGAGTCATAGGTTGCTCCGGGGTCGCTGACCAGGCCGCGCCAGGCTGCCAGTGCCTCATCCCAGGCCTCGCCCTTCGGCGCGAAGGGACGATCGCGCAGATAGGCAATGGTCGTCTCATCGGGCGCGACGATGCCCATTCTAGCGCCGGCCTCAATCGCCATATTGCACAACGTCATGCGCCCCTCCATCGACAGGCTTTCAATGGCCGTGCCTCGAAACTCGATGCAGTGGCCGGTGCCTGCCGCTGTCCCAATCTTTCCAATGATGAAGAGCGCCAGATCTTTCGCGCTACATCCTGCTGGCAGCGTCCCCTCAACGCGCACCTCCATCGTTTTTGGTTTGCTCTGCCAGAGACACTGGCTGGCCAGCACATGCTCCACCTCACTGGTCCCGATACCAAAGGCCACTGCGCCAAAGGCGCCATGCGTCGAAGTATGGCTATCGCCACAGACGATAATC
>JAFMRP010001512.1 GCA_017354095.1 Ktedonobacteraceae bacterium | reverse complement strand
AATAATGGTTGGCCCCGGCCCAAGACGACGAGCGATACGGCTCACCAGCAAGGCGCCCATCAAGGAAGCCACTCCACTGACGCTTGCGAGCAGGCCGAATTGAAGGGAAGTCAACTTCAGTTCGTTGATGATGAAGAGCACAAACACCGTTTGCTGGAGCGTGCCGAAAAAAGCACCAATGGCGGTAAAAATAATCATATCTCGCAGGACTGGCGTTTGCCACAGGGCGTGCAGGCCTTCGCCAATCTCTTTCCACACCGAGCGGTGTGCGGACACCGGATGCTGCAAAGGAGGCTCAGGCGTGCGAATCAGCCAGAGCGAGATGACGGAGACCAGGTAGGAGAAGGCATCAACAAGAATGGCCATGGGGGCGGTGATCAGCCCGATCAGTGCTCCTGCCGCACCTGGACCGACAATAGCCATGAAGTAGCCGCTCTGTTGCAACTTGCTGTTTCCTTCGACGAGTCCTTTTTGTGAAACAACCGAGGGGAGAAAAGAGGTGATGGCGATATCGAAAAGCACCGTGAGCACTCCCACAAACAGACCGATGATGTACATCTCTTCGATGTGTAGCAAACCCAACCACGCAGCAAGCGGGATCAGTCCGAGCAGGACCATCCGTCCTAGATCGGCAGCGATCAGGACGGGGCGACGGCGCATGCGATCTATCCACACCCCGAAAAACAAACTCATGAGAAGAGCCGGAAGAGTCAGTGCAGCGCTCAAGATGCCCATCTGTGAGGGGGTAGCATGCAGAAAAACCACCGCAGTCAGTGGCAGAGCCAGGGTGGTAATAGCAGTCCCAAAGCTGGAGATGGATTGCCCTATCCACAATTTGAGAAACTCAGTATGAAACCAGAGGGTTCTTGAAGCCTGGGAGAGTGCCATATCCCATTCCTTTCTGAGGCAGCCCAACGCGCTATGCAGGTGTTTGCTGCATATACGATCCCGTCGTGACCTGAGTTACTTCTGCTGGTCGCTTTGGCCCTACCTCAAGGAAAGACACCCTCCCGTAACACCCAGACCAGATTAAGAGCAAGTTGCGCTGAGACTCTTGCTCACACAGCAAACTCGGTGACTTTTTCTGGCACGAAATGCAGCGCCACGCGAGACTGCTGGATGAAAGTTTCCAACACCTGTGGTCGTATGCTCGCATCCTTCACATAGCGTTCAAGCAACTGCCCAAGATCCCGCCGAACAAGTTCCTGATCTTCGCTGATGGAAACGCGCCCATACAGGCTGACAGAGCGAGTCCTATCTCCCACGCAAAACGCGATGCGTGGATCACGACGCAGATTCTTGACTTTCTGGTTGCGCCCGGGTGTGTTCATGATAATGGTGCCATCGTCTGTCAACAAATACCACATGGTGGTCAGGTGGGAACTCCCATCCGCGTTCAACGTACTGACCACCCCCACGCGGTCTTCTCGCAGAAACTCCAGCGCCCAGGTGGAAAGCTTGCTTGCCATAGGTCTATCTCCGTTCCTTTCTTCCGATGCCTGATAACACTTCTTGCAACCCCTCACTTGCACATCCAGCCTCCGAGCCTCTAATACGCTCAGTATAGCATACACGACAGGAACAGCCAGCCACTATATCCGACGACAATTAAGCATGCTCATATTCGAGAAGGACGCTCGTCCTGAAGTAGTCACCAAGCCGCTCTGCCACAGCTTCGATCCCCCTTCGCATCACTGCCGTAGGCGAGTGGAACAGGTGAACCCTGACGATCGTTTGCAGGCGCCGGGTGGTGGCCTTCCAGACCCCCTGAATAGAACCGTTAACCAGGACGACCGCAGAAATCCATCCCTGAGCACGGAAAACGCGGCTCTTGTACGCTTGAG
>JAFMRP010000381.1 GCA_017354095.1 Ktedonobacteraceae bacterium | reverse complement strand
AATCCGGCCTTGTAGATAGACTTCCCCGTTCTTGTCGTCAAGATTTGTTTCTTTTCCAACCAGCGCGCCAGCTTTTGCCATGAGCTTTACCTTTCCATATTACTGCGCCAGGCTTCACTTGAAGGGAAGCAGAGCGGGAGGTGCAGGAGGGCGTCAGCCCTCTTGCATCCTTTCCCCCCGCGCCGCCGCAGGCGGCGCGCATCCGTCAAAATTCGTTTGACAGAGTAGTAGAATAGCAGAAATACGTCTTAAAAATGTTACGACAGACGAGAAATGCCTCGTAACGTTTTCGTGACGAATAAGACCTACAATAAAAACGGTGAACAGGAGCTAAACTCCCCTGCATAGAGAGGAAAATTAACATGGCAATAACAAGTTTCGAAGCGCATGTGCGGCACCTGCCTCGCGCTGCAATCGTCGATTTACAGGGCGAGGTCAATATTCTCGCTGAAAGCGTATTGAATACGGCCTTCGACGAAGCTGCGAGCCTGCAACCGGAACTGATCCTGTTGAATTTTCGCCAGGTGGAGTATATCAACAGTACTGGTATTGCGTTGATTGTCGGGCTGCTCAAGCGCGCCCGCAAAATTAATTGCCCCTTGCTTGCCTGTAGCCTCAGCGAGCATTACGTAGAAATTTTTCGTATCAGTCGCCTGACAGATTATATACCAGTGTTCCCCGATGAGGAGAACGCGCTGTCCAGTAGCCACGCGACGCCGTAAAGTCACTCAGTAAAAAAGGTAGTTTTGTAGCGTTTACTAACAAACGCACGGCAATTGTTGTCTTATCAAGGAATACCTGGGCACAAAATATTGCGTGTTATAAATGCGACTTAAAGCATTTTGGAGGAGGGAGCCATGCCACAGGCAAAAGTTGCTATGAATGTACGCCAGGTCAACTCTACAGTTAGTATCATTGATATCCAGGGCGAGGTAACGGCCTTCGCGGAACAGGTGATGATGCAGGCCTATAACGAAGCCTCTTTGCCCACCACACGCACCATCATTTTGAATTTCAGTGATCTAGAATACATGAACAGTGGTGGTATTGGTCTGGTGGTGACATTGCTGATCCGCGTAAATCGTCAGAAACAACGTTTGCTCTCCTATGGACTGAATGAGCACTACCGCCACATCTTTGCGCTGACGCGCATCAATGACGCTATCCACATTTTTGACGATGAAAGCCAGGCACTGGCAGCGGCACGCTAGAATATACGTTACCCAACATGTAGGGCCACCCCTTGCGGGTGGCCGGCTTGCTTCGGGAAGGAACTAAAATGTATCTCCATGGGCCGGCTCTGCAAGAGGCTCCTTCAGAACAGATAAAAACAGATACACGCTCAATGGGGAAACAGCCTGTAGGACGTTATGCATGGCTAATGACATCGGGCTTTTTGCTTTACACAGCCGTTATGCTGCTGGGCCATATCGTGGGTTTTCCGCTCAGCTATGCCTATTTGCAAACGGTGTGTAAAACGAATTGCGATCTCATGCCGGCCCTTACGCCCGAGAATATACAGGCACTTTCGCGCGTTGGTCTATCGATCACACTTTACGCTAACCTCTACATCGCGATCCAGACGATCTATGTCCTTGCCTGTATTGGTGTGGCTGTACTTATCGTCGTAAAGAAGCCGGGACAACTGATCCCGCTGAGTGTTGGCCTGCTGCTGGTCGGGCTCTCCGCATATGAAGGGGCCAATTATCCAGCGCTCACCGCTGCCTATCCTTTCCTGAGCGTACCTGCATCTGTGCTGATTAATGCGATTGGGATGGGACCACTTAGCATGTATGCCTTCTTCACCTTTCCCAACGGGAGATTCCGTCCACGCTGGGTGCTCTGGCTCTACATCGTCTACACCTTAGAAGGCTTCATCGAGGTCTTCATTCCATCCGCTACCACCAATGACTTTCTCAGTATCGTATTTGGTATTTTCGATAACGCTTCCTTTCCTCTCATCGTTTTTGTCCTGATCTATCGCTCTCGTACAGTCCTGAATGCCAGAGAACGCAACGCCGCGAAATGGATCATCTATGGCATGAGCGTTTTCATCGTAACAAGTTTACTGGTCTTCGCCGTGTTACCTGCTCTCGTTCCGGCAGACTCGCTCTGGTTCCTCCTCATGAACACAATGGGTTTCTTTGGCTGTGGTATCAATATCTTAGGTTTTTTGATGGCGATCCTCCATGCCAATGCCTTTGATATTGATATCCTGATCAATCGTACGCTGGTCTATGTCTCGCTGACTATAGCGCTCGCGCTGATCTACTTTGGAAGTGTCATCGGACTACAAGCACTGGTCTATGGTCTTATCGGGCAGACCTCGTCATTAGCCGTTATCGCTTCGACATTGCTTATCGCTGCGCTGTTTCAGCCGCTACGTCGTGCCATTCAGACTACCATTGATAAGCGTTTCTATCGCCGTAAGTACGATGCCGCCAGAGTGCTGGCGACGTTCAGCGCAACATTGCGCAACGAAGTCGATCTGGAGCAACTGAGCCGGCATCTTGTGGGGGTAGTACAGGAGTCTATGCAGCCAGCACAAGTTACGCTCTGGCTATGTGCGCCGCGACAGAAGAGACAAAAAGAGTAAGATTACCATTCGACCAGCTTCCAGATTTCAGGCTGCATCGTGCCTGCCTCAACATCAATCTCGGTGTAGATGCGGGCAGCAAGCTCAAGCTGACTCATGGCCTCGGCAGCTCTCCCTGCCTCATGGAAAAGGTCGGCCAGGTTGCTGTGGAGCGCGGCTTCGCGATGGCGGTCGCCCTGGGAGACACACAGGGCCAGGGCCGTTTCTGTCAGGTTTATGGCGCGCTCAATCTCGCCGCGAGCTTTACAGGCCAGGGCCAGATTGTTGAGAGCCGCGGCACGAGTACTCGCGTCTTGCAAACTCTCTGCCAGGGCCAGGCTGTGTTCAAGATGGGAATAAGCGGTTTCTATCTCCCCCCTGCTGTTGGCGAGTATGCCGAGCAGGTTGTGGACTTGAGCCAGCGCGCGAGTATCGTTAGCTGCTTCAGCCAGCTCGCGTGCGCGTTGCCCGAGCTCAAGCGCGTATGCGACTTTTCCATGATGATGTGCTGCCAGGCTCCAGTCAGCATAGATTCTCGCCTGTTCCTCAACTGATTCAGCCTGCTCAAGCTGGTCCAGCAGCCGCAGAGCGGTCGCGTAGTGGTTCTCCGCTTGATCCCATCTGCCACGGCGCTCATAGACTTTGCCCTGCTTCTGCTCCAGCATGGCGCAGCTGTGTAGACCGGTACTCAACTTCGAAGCTGCCTGGTAGCTCTTCAACGCACTCTCATACTCGCCCAGAAAGGTATGCAGGTCGCCGATTGCTTCCTGCAAATAAGCGGCATCGGGATACCCCAGTGTGAGCGCCTGGCGGTAGTGGGCGAGGGCTTCTGTGTGAGCATAGAGTGAGCGCGCGTACTCACCGGCCTGAAGGAAATACTGGGCAGCCGCCTCTGTGTTGCCAGCAGCCAGGTAATGGTGAGCGATCTGACCTGTCAGCGAACCCGTTTCATATGGTCCTCGCAGGCGTACGACCAGGGCCTCAGCGATGCGGCGCTGAAGTAGACGGCGCCGGATCAGCGTCATCTCGTCGTAAACCAGGCTGCGCATTTTTTCATGGCAGAAGTCGTAAATAGGCGAGCCTTCATTATCTATACTATGGTAATGATGTGTCTCATCTTTGTTCTGCTCCTGCCTGCTGTTTCTGTGCATCTCCTGCACCAGGCCTTGGCTGATTAATTCCTCCAGACCGGCCACTGTCTCCTCTTCACTGCGCCCGCTGGCTTCGTGTAGCGTGTCGAAGTCGAAGGAGCGTCCAATTGTTGCCGCCGTGCCAAGGAGCTGCCTGCTCGTTTCTCCCACGCCGGTCAGGCGCGAGATAAGCAGATCACGTACGCCACGGGGCAGATCCCAATCGTTGTCATCTGGTTTTAACAGGCCGCTGGCGATAGCACTAAGGTATTCAGTCAAAAAGAGCGGGACGCCTTCGGTCTCCTGATACAGGCGCAGCATCAGATGTGGGGAAAGATCCCCGCTGGCAGACGTCACCTGCTGTACCAGGTGTTCAACCGCTGGCTGATCGAGACGCGAGAGCGTTAAAAGCGTTGCTCGACTGTTGTGCTGAGCTTCGAACACGAGGCGCTGGAATCGTTGTAAGGTAGCGCGCTGCACGTTACGCCAGGTGAGGAGCAGGCAGATCGGCTTGTCCAGAAGTCTTCTGGCCAGATAGCTTAGAAACTCTAGCGAAGCTTCGTCAGCCCAGTGAATATCATCGAAGAAAAGAATACCGGGAACAGCTGGCTCTGGACTTACACTCAAGGCGAACCAGAGCTGAAGCAGCCCTTCGAAAAAGCGGCTCTGTGCGCCGGAGCTATCGAGCGGTGGTGGGGATGGCAGGTCTGGGCGTAGCTCTACCAGTTCGGGCAAAAGGCGCGTCGCTTCGCTAAGCCAGTGTGGGGAAAGCTGCTCCCGCCACTGGTCGCGTTGTTGTTTGATTGCTGCTCGCAAACCCGCTGCGATTGGAACGTAAGCCAGGTCCATCTCTCCTTCATAACAGCGCACAGTAACAACGTTCGCACCTCTCGTCCTGGCAGAAGCGACAAGCTCTTCTGCCAGGCGCGTTTTCCCGATACCGGCCTCGCCATCGAGGGCCATAACGTACCCGGTGGGCGCCTTCTCGTTATAGATGCGAAGTAGCGTGCTCCATTCGCCCTGGCGCCCAACCAGCGGGTAGTGACCAGGTGGTGTTACGGATGTAGCATTTGCTGGAGCGGGTTGTGTTGGTGGAGAGAGCGGGGCCGCGCTTCTGGTTGTTGGGAGCACTGTGGTGGGTGGAGGTGGAACACGGTTTTCCCTGATGGCTTCATAGAGACTCGTCGTTGCTTCCAGTGGCGCTACTCCCAGCTCTTTATCGAGAATCTTTACACATTCCTGGTACTGGTGAATGGAGGCTGCGCGTTGACCAGCCCAGGCATAGAGCTGGATCAGATAGCGATGGGCCGGTTCGTGAAGCGGGTCCAGTGTGAGCAATCGTCGGGCATACTGTATGCCCGTCTCGAACCCTCCTCGCACGCTGTAGCCCTGGACCAGCTGCTCCAGAGCGCCTGCCAGGTCGTGACGCAGGCTATCGGCCTGGTAAAACTGCCAATCATCAAAGTTGGCGCTATCCTGTAAGGCAAAACCAGCCATAAAATCAGCGGTGTAGAGCGTGGCGGCTCTATTAAGCGCTTCCAGGCAAGCGTCACATAGAGAAGCAGTCTGGTGTTGATGGGTGCGGCACTTTTCCAGGTTGGATTTGAACTCATCGACGTCCAACCAGAAATCATGCTGCCAGTTCAGGCTGATTGTTTCGCGGTCAATGTGGAGCCACTCGCCTGCCAGGGCCTTATTGAGCGCTGACAGGGTACGGCGCAGGGTTGCGCGAGCATGAGTTTGATCGTAATCTGGCCACAACAGAGCTGCCAATGTGTCCCGGCTGTGGCGCTGGCGCGTTACCGCTAGATAGGCCAGCAGCGCAATCGCCTTGCGTGTATCAGTTGTAATGGAGAGACCATCACGCTCCATATGCGGTGGTCCAAATAAATACAGTGCCAGGTGAGACATCGTACACCTCCGCTTAA
>JAFMRP010001511.1 GCA_017354095.1 Ktedonobacteraceae bacterium | reverse complement strand
AACAATATTTAAAAAAATCTCTGGGGAAATGTCTCATGCAACAACCTGTCGCAGTCACACTCACCAGCACACGTTACGGCCCACTACAAATCTCCGCATCGGTGCAATCTGCTGGCCACCTCGTCCTCCTTCAATTCAGCGCACAATCACGCTCATCCCGCTCCAGAAGTGGCTGTGTAGGGTGTGGAGGGTTGGTGGAGGGTCTGTGGAGGGTTTGCAGCCGCTCCAGAGGCCGCTGTGGAGGGTGTGTAGGGTTTCTTACATCGATTCCCAAAAAATTCTTGGAACTTCTTTACCAGCCCTCTCACTCTCCCCAATATGTAAGGCCACCCCCATGAACTTTCAAAAATGATTGCGGTATACAGGCAACACATGAAACCCCGTAGGCAAACCTCGCTCCCTGCTGACCCTCCTGATCCCCAGTGCAGTGACTCGCGTAGCCCATCGCTTGAGCGCATGGGAGCCCGATAGGCCTCCCACCGGACCCTATCACCTTGCCCCAACACCCATATCCCCTCCTATTTTCTGAAACTTCATGCGGACATCCGGCTCGTGTCCGATTGATCTCATGCCCTCTGCCACCTCCCTCGCTCCCCAAAACTTGCGGTTTCATTACCCCTCATAAGAGACTGTGAAGCTTTTGACCCTTCTGTGAAGCTTGTGTGAAGCTTTGGATCGGCCTCTGAAGCCGTGTGAAGCTTTGTGAAGCTTTTTTGCACGGATTTTTGGGCAATATGACCTCATCCCACTAACTCTTTCAGAAATTTCTAGATAGAGAACCGCCAGAACCCCCGCCCGTGGTATACTTTCTCAATAAGAGCAGACCACATCGAGCAGGAAGAAGGTATAAGCGATGCTAAAAGAAAGCGCGCGGCAATCCCTCAAATCCCTCTTGCCAGGGGGACAGGTATTTACAGATCAAACCTCCTTAATCGCCTACGAAGCCGACGCCGGACTCGATAAAGGCACCCCGGACGGCGTTGTGCTGCCGCGCACAGCCGTGGATGTACAGCGCATCGTATCCTGGGCCGCCCGCCAGGGAGCCTACCTGGTCGGCCGTGGCGCTGGTACCGGCCTCTCCGGCGGCGCGGTAGCCGACCGTGGCGGCATCATCGTCGAGTTCCAGCACATGAACCACCTCCTCGAACTCGATCCGCACGGGCGCAGCGTCGTCGTAGAGCCAGCCCTCATCAACCTGCACCTCGAAGAAAGTGTCAAAGCAGCGGGCCTCTACTTCCCCCCCGATCCTTCCAGCCAGCGTGCCTCAACCATCGGCGGCAACGTCGCCGAAAATTCCGGCGGCCCACACTGCTTCAAATACGGCGTCACCACCAACTATATCAGTGGCCTGGAAGTCGTGCTGGCCGACGGCCAACGCATCCACGTCGGTGGGCGTGCCAGCGACTATCCCGCGTACGACCTCTGCGGCCTGTTGACCGGCAGCGAAGGCACCCTTGCCCTGATCACCAGCATCGAAGCCCGGCTCCTGCGCAATCCTCCCGGTGTCAAAACCCTGCTGGCCGTCTTCGACTCCATTGAGCAAGCCGGTAAAGCCGTCTCCGCCGTCATCGCAGCCGGGCTGACTCCCGCCACTATGGAAATGATGGACCAGCGCATCATCCGCATCATCGAACCCTTTGCCCAGGCCGGCCTCCCTCTCAACGCGGGCGCCGTGCTGATCATCGAGGTCGATGGCTATCCCGGCAGCCTCGATGTACAGATGGCTGAGATCGTCGAAATTCTACAACGCCATGGTGGCACCAATATGCGCGTCGCTCGCGATGAAGAGGAGCGCTACAAGATCTGGGTAGCGCGCAAGAGCTCCGCCGGAGCCATCGCGCGCCTCGC
>JAFMRP010001510.1 GCA_017354095.1 Ktedonobacteraceae bacterium | reverse complement strand
CACACGCGGCAGTTCCATAGTGCGCTTGAAACGATGTGTGCGCAGCTCCTGGACCTGGGCAAGCTGAATGAGGACCTGTGCCTCTGCAGCCGACAATTCGTCCAGCGGCTTATTGAACAACGTCACATGCCGCTGGTCCAGCGGCAGCCGGCCACGAATAAAAGCGGCAACGAGCCGCTCAAAATACTCAATCTGTGTGCTCATCAAGCGCGTATGATAGCACAGGCAGTCTGAAAGTACAACGACGTTATGGTATAGCCGGTCCCCAGGAAACGACGTGATCAGGGATAAGCATGATGACCTGGTGCTCTTCTAGCGCCATTGTCCGATACTGCACATAGCGCTCACGCAGCAGCCGCAGTGCCAGCGTGTGCCGCTGATCCTCCGGCTCAATCAGCTCGGCCCGGCCATGCACCAGCACATAGCCAAGCCGCGACCAATCATCATCGTACTGGTCGATGAGCATAGATGCTTCATGCCGCGCCTCGATATTGCGCACGCGCCGCAGCTGTGCACCCGCTACGCGCTTGGGCTTCTCGTCGAGCGGCGTATAAAAGTAGGTACCATCAAAAGCGTAGCAGACGGGAACGAGGTGCGGGCTCCCGTTCTCGTCTGCTGTGGCGAGCCGTGCGACGCGCATACGCAGCACAAAACGCGCCTCCTCTTCAGTCAACACGCCTCGTTTGCGTTGCGCCGCCATAACTCGATATCCTTTCGTTAACGTCCTGCCGGCACGATCTTCTCCACTTCAGGAACGATCTGCGTCGCCAGCAAGTCAAACGGCTCCAGGTCAGAGACGTTCGCCAGGCTGAAAAGAGCCTGGTCAACTCCCATCTCGGCCAGGTGCCGGCAATACTCGATCATGGCACGTGGCGTTAGCGAGTTATTCCGACCATCGTGCGTAATCGAAAGCTGATCGAGCGTGGTCTTCTCAATCTGCTCGTAAGGACGGCCAATCGACTGGCAGTGATCGCGCAGCACCGCGAACTTTTGCTTGAGCGCATCATCGCCCAGGCGAGCGAAGATATTACAGGCATCGCCGTACTGGGCAACCATTCGCAGCGTTTTGCGCTCGCCAGTACCCCCGATAAGGATCGGCGGGTGAGGCTTCTGCACAGCCTGCGGCGAGTTGAGTGGACGCTCCAATGTATAGTGCTTTCCGTTGAAGGGCTCCTCATTGCCAGCCCACATCTGGTGAGCAATCTGCAGCGCTTCTTCCAGGCGCTCGAAGCGCTCTTTGAGCGGTGGGAAAGGTACACCCAGTCCCCGATGCTCATCCTCATTCCAGGCCGCGCCAATACCAAGATAGGCACGCCCATGCGAGAGCACATCCAGCGTGGTAGCCGTTTTGACCAGGAGACCAGGATGCCGGTAGGTCACGCCCGTAACCATCGTCCCCAGCTTGATGCGATTGGTACGACCGGCGGCGAAGGCCAGCGCGCTCCAACCCTCCAGCATCTCCATCTCTGGTGGCCCGGCAAAGCCAATCTGGAAAAAGTGATCCATCACCCAGAGGCTATACAAACCGGCTCGCTCAGCTCGTTCAGCAATGAGCCCAAACATATCGCCCAGATTTTCCTGACCCTGAGGATACGTAAAGATAGGAACTTGCAATCCTAATTTCATGAAAAGTTTTTCTCCCTACATGCACGGCGCTTCTCAGCAGAGAAGCCCCGCCATTCCAGCGTGGAACCCACGTAAGTATACAATAAGGCAACCCCCAGACCGCAAGGGAGCAAAAAACGCTGGTAATATGAACATTGACAAATTATCGTGGTACACCTCTCTCTCGCCCCTGGGAAATGTAGGGCCACCCCTTGCGGGTGATTCCTTTCCGATCCCCTGACC
>JAFMRP010001509.1 GCA_017354095.1 Ktedonobacteraceae bacterium | reverse complement strand
TCATTGTCGATGAGAAAGGACGCACGCGCCAGGGCTGGAAATACCGCTTCCGTGGGAAAGGAGCCAGCGGTCAGGAAGATATCGCGGAACTGCCGACACCGGCCAAAATCGCCATCGACCGCTACCTGGTCGCGGCACGCCGTATGAATCATATGCGGCCAGCGGATCCACTCTTTATCGCCATCGGGCCCGAACAGGGCGGAGGGAAACCCGGCGTGTCGCTCCCTCTCAATAAACAAACACCCCTCACCAGCCGCGCTATCGCCTATGCCCTCAAAACATACGCCAGGCTGGCCGGAGTCGACGCGGAACGGATCTCCATCCACTCCTGGCGACATACCGCGGCACAACAGCGCTATATGGCTGGCGAAGATGTGCGCTCCCTGCAGCGGCTCCTACGCCATAGCAATATCGCCACCACCGATATCTACATTCGCGGACTCATGGGAACCGCCGATCCAGGAGCCAGTCTGCTCGAAGGTCGCTTCGCTCATCTCTCCGGCTCCCCCTCACCCGGTACCAGCAAGGGATAACAGAACTTGGTCTACCCCTTATCCCCATGGTTGGTCAATGTTTTTCAGGAACTGATCAGCCGAATTTTTGCGTGAAAGATTGGCCTTCAAAAGCGACGTAAGAGCAGAGATCTTTTCAATAGAAGTGAGGAAAAACACATGCAACAGCAGCCTGGTGAAATAACCGAAGCCTTCCTCTTACCTGCTGAGGAACGCGCGCAGCTGGTTGGCCTCTGCAGGAAGCTGACACATAACCAGGACGTGGCCGAAGACCTGGCACAGGAAACGTTGCTGCTGGCTTGGCGAGACAAGGAGGCGTTGCGTAATCCTGAAAAACGTCGCCAGTGGATCGCTGGAATCGCGCGCAACGTCTCTCTGCGCTGGCTCCGCCAGTATGGACGCGAGCTAGCACAGAGGACCGACCCGCCTCAAAACGTGAGAACACACAGCGTAACCACATTGGAGGACCTGGTAGCTGACGAGTTCGACGTGGAGGTGGCGCTTGAACGCCAGGAGCTGATCAATCTGCTCGATCGTGCGCTGGCCGAACTACCAGCAGAGACGAGATCCGCCCTTATCAAACGCTACGTCGAAGAGTCTCCCCTGGCTGAAATCGCTGCGCAGCTCGGTACCAACGTCAGCACAGTAGCTATGCGCCTGCAGCGTGGCAAGCTGACCCTGCGCAAGATTCTGACAAGCGAGATGCTCGAGGAAATCGCGGCCTATGAGCCAATAGCGGCCGCGCCGATGTGGCTGCAAACGTCGTTATGGTGTCATCGTTGCGGCATACAGCGCCTGTTGGGCAGAAAACAGCCAGAGTGTGGCCTACTCTACCTCAAGTGCCCCGGGTGCGATCCAGATGATGCCATGCAGAGTAAAACTGACGCGCTGCCCGTGCTTCAAGGCATCCACTCATTTAAACCCGCTTTCAACCGCCTGGCAGAGTGGAGCCATATCCATTATCGTCAGGCGCTGCGCGATGGCTGGACGACCTGCGAGACCTGCGGGCGGCGTGTCCGGTCCTGGATCAGCTCGGCAGAAGAACTCCGGCTCCGCCACCATTCTCCAATACGGTACGATCTGCAAGACGAGCGTCTGGTCACTGTCGTGTGCGACTACTGTCACAGCCTCAATTACCTCGCCTTGCATGAGTTGGTCATGTATCTGCCGCAGGGACGAACATTTGCTCGCACGCATCCAAGGATACGCCTGCTCCCCTCTCGCTCCATTGAGTTCGCAGGGCGTCCCGCTCTCGTGACCAGCTTCGCAAGCGTGACCGATAGTGCCAGCTTCGAGGTCATCTCCGATTTTGAGACCTACGAGGTGCTCGCTATTCA
>JAFMRP010000380.1 GCA_017354095.1 Ktedonobacteraceae bacterium | reverse complement strand
AATGAGGTTGTCCAGGCTGGCCAGCCATTGCATGCCCTGCGTGCCCAGCGTCGCGATCTTCTGTCGCACGGGATCTGGCACTGTTATGATCCGGTCGCTCATCATCACCGTCCTTCACCGGGGGTATCCTGCCTGCCCATTGTATAGTATCGTGTACGCAACCGCAAGGCGCCTGTTTTAAAGGGCTGCCGTTGTCCCCGGGCAAGAGTGAAGGAAGTTAGGGCCCACCCGATGCATCGGGTGGGCCCGTCTATAACCTTTGTGAGCGATAGGGCTGTATTTAGGAATTATAAGGTGGCTCGTATTCGTTTAGCGTTACAGGGCTAAACGACCTTTTTATAGACATGTTTTCTGGTGGTGATGCTTCTAGTGGATGCTGCTGTGATGTTGTATGAGAGGACCGCATTACTTTCTGCACGCCAATGGCATGGAGGATAGGCGTAATCTCTGGCACGCGCTCACACGTGACAGGCAGTTTGAATGGCTGACCCGCCCGATATCGTTCGATAGCCCCACCTAGATCGATCAGCGCCCTGCTGAGCATTTCAGACTGCTTTCTTGCCTCTCCTAAATTTGCTAGCCGTTCCGCGAGAAGGTTCAAGCTACTGGCAAGGCTCCAAAGGATCCCTTGCTTTAAATGGGCCCGTGCTCGCGAGTTGCCATTAGCCAGACTCGTTTGAACTGCTTTCAGGTGAGCTATTCCCTCCTCTAATTCACTATTCCGCTCCGTAATATGCCGTGCTTGCTCTTCAATTTGCCGCAAGGAGCGGGCTTGTAAGATCGAGAGACGCATATTATCACGAATGGTCAGAATCTGGCGTACCAGTACTAAACAGATTACCCCGATGGTTGCGATCAGGAGAACCACCCGTATGCTGACTTGCGTACTCTCAGTAGAAACGATATTCGCCACCAATACTGCGAACAACGCCAAAATCAACATATAGGGAAGCAGCTGGATTGCATTAAATCCCAGAGACTGGTTACGTTCTTGTGTACGAGACTCCAGCAGATCTGGTGATGTACGAGGGAGAAAGCAACGCAGGTAGGCGGCCAGTCCAATGGTGATCATTCCCAGGGGCCATCCCAGATCAACCCATGTACCATCTACATATGTGCCTGCGTTCTGCTGCAAATTAAAAATGAAGTCGGAGGTTGCGAAAAAGCATAATCCCAATCCAATGATAAATAAGCTGGCTTTGCGAGCGGTCGT
Source organism: Ktedonobacteraceae bacterium (assembly GCA_017354095.1). Taxonomy (GTDB): domain Bacteria; phylum Chloroflexota; class Ktedonobacteria; order Ktedonobacterales; family Ktedonobacteraceae; genus Bu33. The sequence goes on along the minus strand of JAFMRP010000380.1, from coordinate 4,423 downwards.
TTGATAGAGTTGGCTTTGCCCACGCATCAATAAGAACACAACACAACTTAGCAGAGAGGCGTCAGCGGTTGGATAGTAGAGGCCGAGAAATTTCGCCAGGCCATCTTGATTAGGAGTTTGCGCCAGTGTTCCCAGCAAGAGAAACCAGCTAATTGCGAGAAGCGCTCCCATTGCGATCAGGCTATCCAATGCTACAAGCGTTCGCTGAAGTCTATCCCCGGAATTCGGCTGCGATAACAGTCCAACAAAGCACAGGGCTGGAAAGCAAGCGTAACCCGCATCAGCTATTGACGGAAAGGGTGATTGGCTGATGGCACTATAGTAACGCCAGAAGCTTTCACCCAATCCCCAAATGATCTGCCCACATCCAATGAGTATCCAACTCGATCGCTCATAGCCAGACCAGGGTTCCAACGCTTTATTGGATCTGGCACTGGCGAATATCGAAAAAAGCGTCAGAGCGCTACCAAAAAGGGCGCCAAGCAGGGGCGTAAATTTATAGAGGCTTAGGCCCTTGTTAGATACATTTTCCCCAATGTGAAAAAGGATCGCGATCGCGACCACAAGCTCTATCCCGACGACGATTATCGGGATCACTTTGCGTACTGGCATGAAAGCTCACTCCTCGCAATAGAAAATGACCAATGAGTATCTCGACACAAATATCATCTCCAGCCAGAAACGTGCAGTAATTACACTCCCTACAGATGCAAAATCGCGAATGCGGTCAATCCGCACATCACTATGCCAATTCCGAGCTTCTGATTCGCGATCAGCCGCTCACGTAAGATAAAGACCCCAAATAAGATCGCTATGAGAGAGTAATTGGAGGCGATAGTCGCGGTTACACCGGGCTTAATGATTTGTGTCGCCATACCAAAGGTAAGTATCGCTAAACACTCTAAGATACCAGCTACAGCAGCAAACAAAACGCCAACAGGGTACCGAGAATCTGAAACTGGATGAAGAGACAACGTTTTCCTGCTATTCCTTAAAATGTGTCGTACCAATAGCAACACAGCAAGTACGAGTGTACTGAAGATGAAGGTGAAGAACGCAGGCACGAACCAGCCTTGAACAGGTGATGCCCCACCAATGCCAATATCGACCAGCCCAAAGGTAATGGCCGTCATGAAAGCCCAGGGAATACCCCTGCCGCTTAATAAAGCCAGAGGTTTTTGCTTGAGTAGCATGCCGATTCCTCGACCATCTATCGAAGCAAGTAATACACCAATAATCACAGCGGCGAGGGCTATCCCGTCCAAAAATGCGATCTGCTCGTTCAGTATGAACATTGAAAGTAGTAGTGTAACAACCGCACTGGTAGAAGAAATGGGGCTGGTGATTGCTACCGGTCCCAGTGCCAGGGCACGATATAAAAAAAGATACCCGACAGCGGTGAGTACCCCTGTAGCTGCGCCGATATAGAGCGCGTTTGATGCGATTGTGAACGTAACATCAGGGCGAAACCAGAGAAAAAGCAGCAAGGTGATAGTCAAAACGAGTAGACCGCTGAGTTGAGAAATGAATGTAGTGGTAAATGTCGTCAAACGCCGTGTTGAGAGTGTTGCCATAGAATCGGCTGTCCCCCATAAAATGGCTACCCATCCTCCCAGCGCTATCCCTAGAAGTTGCATACGTTTGTGCTTCGCCTTTCCTCAAGTATCAGTTATGATTTTTTATGAAGAGCGTTATTCCAATGGCATAGTGATACCGGTTGCCTTATATTGATATATTTCTATCTCATCATTAGAACGCTCAAAATGGATAGAGATAACATTTATAACAAAAGAGTATTACGAAGAGTGAAGAGGAGATGGCGCGATGGGGAATTGACCTTCCGCATTAAGCATAAAACGACAACAGAAGGAGAAGCAAATCGTTTCACAATGTATTTCTTGGAAAGGAGAGATCTTTGCAGCCCGGCTTATATGGCCTGCCATACCTGAACAGTACCATCGTAGCTGGCCGAGGCGATACGCTTCCCGTCGGGTGACCAGGCCACCGATGAGACAGCCAGACTATGACCCCGGTAGACAATGAGCGCTTCTCCCCCGGTTGCGGTATTCCAGACCCTGACGGTCATATCATAAGCACCCGAAGCAATATGTCTGCCACTGGGTGACCAGGCCACTGCTTTTACTGACCCGATATGGCCTCGGAACGTGGTATGAACTCCCGTTTTGTCGCTTGCATCCCAGATCTGCACGGCATTGTTGTAGTCTCCTGAAACAATCAATTTGCTATCAGGCGACCAGGCCAGCGACGAGGCGCCGAACAGATGAGTTTTATAGCTGATTAGCGCCTTCCCATTGCCACTAGCCTCCCAGATCTGGATAGTCTTGTCTGCTCCGACAGAGGCAAGACGTGTCCCATCGGGCGACCAGGCCACTGCTTCGACAAAATCGTCGTGTCCTTTATAGGTGATATGGGGAGAGATGCCAGTTGTGGCATCCCAGACTTGCACGGTCTGGTCATAGCTCGCTGAAGCGATATATCTGCTATCAGGTGACCAGGCGAGAGACTCTATGATCCTCGTATGCCCTCGATAGGTAACTATGGGTTTCTTCCCATGCGAGGCATCCCAAACCTGCACCGTCGTATCCTCGCCGCCTGACGCAAGACGTGTCCCATCGGGCGACCAGGCCACCGCACCAACTAAGCCAGTATGACCTGTGTACGTGATGAGGGGTATTCCCCCTTTCGAGGCTTCCCAGACCTGTACAGTTGTATCGTAGCTGGCCGAGGCGATGCGCTTTCCATCGGGCGACCAGGCCACTGAAAAGACAGGAGCGCTATGCCCTGTATAGGTCACGAGGGTGGTACCAACAGTGGGAATCGGTGTAGGGGAGGTCGGTGTGGAAGGGCGTGTACCCGTTCGAGATAAAAGGTACCATCCTCCGCCACCTACAACGATGGCGCCTGCTCCTGCACCTAGAGCGAGGAGGCGTCGTCTTGATAGGACGGAGGGTGGCATGTTATGCATAGAGCTAGACCATCTATCCCAATAGAGTCGTGTTACCAGTTCGTGCTCATTATAACACGTGGCGACCTGTCGAAATCGATGAGGTGCTATCCAACACCTCTATCGGAGCGCGACTGCTTTGTTCCGCTCTCGTGGCAACTGATACCAGATCGCATCACACGTTGCAAGCAACTGTTCGTCGAGTGCAAGATCAACGGCAGGCAGGGATTGATCGAGTTGCTCTGCTTTGCTTGCACCGACGATAGCCGAGGTGATAGCGGGTTGGGCCAGTACCCAGGCGAGCGCGACCTGTATAACCGGCACGCCTCGCTCATCGCAGAGCTTCTTGAGCTGTTCTACTGCCTGCAGGTGCGGCTCTTGCCAGTAACGATCCCGGTAGAGCTTCCCCGCATTTTGCAGGCTAAAGCGTGTTCCTTGCTCTAGCTCTTGCCCTGCTCGATAGCGTCCGGTGAGCACGCCGCCCGCGAGCGGGTTGTAGCAGATGACCCCTATGCTCTGATCCTGGGCCAGCGGGAGCAGTTCTGCTTCGATCATGCGGAACAGGAGATTGTAGCGCGGCTGCACACTATCGAAACGTGCCAGGCCCAATCGGTCACTCGTCCACAACGCTTTACACAGTAGCCAGGCGGGATAGTTGGAGCAGCCGATATAGCGTACTTTCCCACTGTGGACGAGATCATCTAATGCCCTGAGCGTCTCATCAAGCGGCGTTTCTGCGTCAGGGAAATGCATCTGATACAGGTCGATATAGTCCGTCCGCAAGCGGCGCAGACTTGCCTCGACCGCCTGCATAATATGCTTACGCGAACCTCCCTGGTCATTCGGGCCACTGCCCATCTGGCCGAAAAACTTGGTTGCCAGGACAATCTGCTCACGGCGGCCTTTGAGCCAGTTCCCAATGTATTCCTCAGTCCGACCTGCCGTCTCTAATGTACCTCCCAAAGGATACGCATCGGCCGTATCGAAAAAAGTAACCCCGTGATCGAGCGCCCTGTCCATGATAGCGTGTGATGTTGGCTCATCGCACTGATTGCCAAAGGTCATTGTGCCAAGACAGATTTCTGAGACCTTTAGTCCAGTCCGTCCCAAACGCTTTATTTTCATGCCATATCCTCTCTTTCACAATGTCATCACTCAAACGTTCCGCCAGGAATATTCAGGATGATATCCCAGCATCTTACGCGCTTTTGTAATGGAGAGCAGCGTCTCAAATTCCCTAATCTCTCCACGTAATGGTACCTCTGGGAAAACGGTTGCCAGTAGTTCACGGCTGGGGCGATCCATGACTGTATCAGCAGCGGCGATAATGAAGACCTCGGCGCCTGTGATCTCGGCTTCAAGCGCCAGACGGCAACTCTGGGCCACATCACGAGCATCAACATAGCCCCACAGGTTCCACTTTCGCAGAGTGGGATCCTGGGCAAAAGCAGGAAAGCG
>JAFMRP010001508.1 GCA_017354095.1 Ktedonobacteraceae bacterium | reverse complement strand
GGAGCAGCAGGGAACCGTTTCCTAGCCAGGGAAGACGTGGTGCCGAGCCGTCGTGATCCGGCCAACGGCCTTGCCGGGAGCGAAGCAGATCCGCCATCGTTTGGAAGAAGATGATCTTGTTCCTGGCAGGCTGCGACTATCGGCTGCCCACTCGCATCGACGTGTGGGCAGAGGCCTTCCCTTCGTCGCACAGAGCCGCGCACGCCGTTGACATCATCGGTACCGGGAAAGACGTTGCGCGGGCAAGGAGCTGGCTCTGCCATCGATGCAGCGCAGCATCTCAACCGCATGATAGACGCATCTCATAGCTTGCATCTCCCATGGCTCTCATGAGACCAGTCACAGAGGAGATTTATCTCTGCATGCTCTCTCATTGTGGTTTGCTCCCCCCCACGGTGAGATAGTAGTCGAGACCGCAGAACTCCGGCCGACGCACCTCTGTGCTCATTTGCTCATACAGCACGTGTACTTCCTCTGCGGAAGCGACGTGCATCTGGACGAGAAAGGGCTGAAGCAGCTGATAGACGACGAGCAGGTTTTGCGTATTGCTCTGGTGCAATGGCGTCCCTGCGGAATAGTCGATCACGTGGGCCTGCTGCTGGATCGAGTCGTATCCTGCCTGAGAGAGTAAGAAGCGCAACATTGGTGTCGTTCCAAAGGTGCGTCCATGCGGGGAAAAGGAATGATGCGCCCGACGGAGAGCCTCCGCCGCCATACCCGTCAGAGTGTCCAGCGCCGCGCTATTGGTAAAACCGTATTCCGGTTCGGTGAGGCGAATGCTCCCTCCTGGTCGGGTAATACGCCAGCACTCTTGAAGCAGGTGGGGCCATTGCGTTGTAGAGAGAAAGCCCGTCAAGATGCGACCATTGACGAGATCAAAGGCCTGATCAGGAAATTGCAGTGGTTGGGTAGCATCCATGACACGAAACTGCGCGTTCGAGATGCGCTGGGTCTGGACAAGACTGGTTGCATAGTCAATCATGAGTTGGCTGATATCAATACCAACCCCCTGGATGTGAGGATAGTGCTTTACGACGTCGAGCAGCCACCCACCTGGTCCACACGCGATATCAAGAAGGTGGTGAACCTGGGTGATTTTCATTGGCTCAGGGAACAGGCCTCCCATGGCCTGGGTAATCAGGCGATCTTGGACGATCAGTCGAGCCATTTCCGCGGCATTCTCCGCATCAATGACATAACCAGAAGCAGAGGCGTCGGAGAACAACGGAGCGTCTGTCATACGTCTATTCCCTTCCTTGCATCGATATACCGTGCTGTTTTGATGGTCTCCATTCCATCTTGCGATCTTGCCAAGCAGGCATCGGGAGAATCTCATGCACCTGTCAACTCCTGCCTTCCAGACATGGAATCGTAGTACATTTGCGTGTTTCTCTTTCCAATGTACCATAGAAGCTTGCCTCTATGATAGGATACAGAGAAGTACACAGGAAGATGATGGATGCTGGTCGTTTCTCAAGGGACCACATCCACACAGACGAACCAGAGTTGGTACCTGGAATACCAGGCACCACACGTGATGTATCCCTTCATGAAGAGAAGACGTCACCACCTCTCAGATGGAACGGCATTATTTGACGCACAGGACCTGCGCTTGCTTGCCGTCAATACTCGCTATCAGGGCTGGCTTGCTCCTCACTGGCAGCAAGGACATGCTGTGGGACATGTTCTGACCGACTTCCTCCCGCAGGAACATGCCACCTGTATTGCTACCTTCTTCCGCAAGGTGGCCGCAACCGGACAACGCGCACAAGGAGCACGTGAGATGGCTCCCGTTTCGGGAGACCATCACCAAGGCCATTGGGATTGGGAGCTTGATCCCCTGTGTGATG
>JAFMRP010001507.1 GCA_017354095.1 Ktedonobacteraceae bacterium | reverse complement strand
CTGCGCTCCTTCCCAAGAAAATACTCCAGCAGCAGAGTCTGATCGTCGAGCACCTGCTGCCGAATCTCTTCTGGCTTCAGCGGTTGAGGCTGGGTGAGCGCCGCATAGCGCGGGCTTTTCTCCCTTATCTCCGATTCCACATCCTGATATTGCGCCGTCAGCGCCTTGATCTCATCCGCCACTGCCGCGGCCTGCAGGTCCGTATGCTTCCCGTTAAGCAAGCGTATCTGGCGCTCGGTCTTGGCGCTCAGCAACTGCCCCAATTCGCGTTCGCGCCCGAGCAGCGCCGGATCGGCTCCGCTTCGGATCTCAAGATGGGCTTCAACTAATTCATCGAGCAGGCTTCGCGCACGTGCCCTCTCCGCTGTTTGCAGGGCTTCGCGATCATATCCTCGATCGGGGTGAAGCTTATGCAATCGCATGAGGAGATCGATACTGAACTCGTAATAGTCAATAGTGGTGGCAAAGTAGGATGATCGCAGTTCGGTGCTGATGACATTCATTCGCAGGGATTCAATGATGTTCAAGGCCGATTCAATCGTTGAACGAGCGTCAAGCAACTTGCCCTGGACAGATTCCGCTCTTGCCGTGCCAAGCAGCGTCTTCGCTTCTTCATCGCGATCGCCCACGGCCCGACTGAGCGGAAGCGCCTGGTTGAAGTAGTCCAGCGCCTTCTTTTTCTCACCCAGCCAGAGATATACTCCTCCCATTTCGCTGAGCGTGACGGCCTCTTGGCTGCGATCGCCCACGCCTCGACTAAGCGGAAGCGCCTGGTTGTAATAATCGAGCGCCCTCTGCTTCTCGCCCAGCTGGTCATAGACAAAGCCGATGTTACTGAGCGTCTTGGCCTCCTGGCTGCGATCGCCCACGGCTCGACTGAGCGGAAGCGCCTGGTTGTAATAGTCCAGCGCCTTTTGCTTCTTGCCCAGAAAATGATAAGCCGCGCCGATGTTGCGAAGCGTGACGGCCTCTTGGCTGCGATCGCCCACGGCTTGACTGAGCAGAAGCGCCTGGTTGTAATAGTCCAGCGCTTTCTGCATCTCGCCAAGCAAGCCATAGACGACCCCGATATTGTTAAGCGTCCCAGCCTCTACACTGCGATCGCCCACTGCCCGACTGAGAGGCAGCGACTGGTTGTAATAATCCAGTGCCTTCCGTCATAGACCTCACCGATGAAATTGAGCGTTTTGGCCTCCCCTCTGAGATCGCCCGCGGCTCGTCTCTGTAGAAGTGCCTGATTGAAGTATTCCAGCGCCTTCAGGTTCTCGCCTAGCAGGCTATGGATCCTGCCAATTCGGTCGAGAGTATCGCCTTCCCCCTGGAGCACGCCCGCAGTCTTATATAGCCCGAAAGCCTCTTCGTACTTCTCAATTGCTTTCCTAAGCGATTCAATATTCCCCTGCGATTCCAGCAAGTACCCATCCGCGTACCCACTTTCAGCCATCAAACGGCTATGATCCTGCGTAGTCGCTGTCCGCAAATACGCAATTCTCACTTCGTATCGCCCGGCAGGAGCATCCTTTTCCAGCGAGCGCACCTCCAACCGGTAACTACCTGATATGTCAGCTATCACCGAGATCGGTTCCGGCCCATAGGTGCCGTTGGGGCTGTCTCGCTCGATCATTTTCTTGCCCTCAGGACCATACAACGCAACAACGACATCTATGCCTCTTTGGTCAACAATCAGATGCAGGTAGTTCCCGGCTTCAACCCCGATCTTGTAATAATGCGCCTGGCCGCCGGCCAGCTCTCGTTCAATCGGCTTGCCCACATCAAGCTGAAGGACGTCTTTTTCATTTTGCACTCTGCTCGGACTATCCTGCCCTTGGGCAAACACGATTCCTCTAATTC
>JAFMRP010001506.1 GCA_017354095.1 Ktedonobacteraceae bacterium | reverse complement strand
TTCAAATCATCCTTTCCCCTTGACATATATACATACTAGTAGGTACAATATCTCTGTACCTACTAGTATGTATATATTGAAGTAAAAAAACAAAGGGGGAGCGATCCAATGTCGGCACGTGAGCATCTGATTACCGCCGCCAAAGAGCTACTTTGGGAGCGCGGCTATGAAGCTATGAGTCCGCGAGCGATCCAGGAAAGGAGCGGAGCAGGACAGGGCAGTTTCTATCACCATTTCGCCAGCAAAGCCGATCTGGCGACGACAGCTCTGGGCGAGGTTGCAGCCGAGATGCAAGAGACGTTCAATGCTGCACTGCACACCAACAAGCCGCCGCTTGAGCGCGTGAGAGACTACCTCAGACAGCCGCGTGAAGCATTACGCGGCTGCCGCCTGGGGAGAATAACCCAGGAACAGGCGCTCAGCCTGGACCCACTGCGCCATTTCGTCTCCTCCTACTTTCTCTATTGCAAGCAGGAAATCGCGGCAGCTCTTGAGCAGGCCCAACGTGAAGGAGCTATCAGCGCAACCATCGACGCGGCCGATGTCGCAACCACGCTCGTCGCAGTGGTGCAAGGGGGATATGTTTTAGCGCGCGCATCACAAGATCCACAGCAGATGGATCAAGCAATACATGGCGCCCTTGCGCTGCTCGACACCATCGAACGGAGATAATACCATGCCTGAAGAACTATCGTTCACCACGCGCTTTCTCGGCGAGACCACCTTCAGTGGCGCACAGAATCGCCAGGTGGAAACAGGCCGATCAGCCTTTGAGGGCGCGGCTGCCGCCCTTGAGACGTTCTATCATGGCTTCAACACGCGCACACTTGAGGTACTACGACAGAACTGGCTTGATGCTCCCCAGGCCCAGCTGAACAATCCAGTTGGAGGGATCAAACGCGGATTGACAGAAGTAATGGACGTCTATGCGCGCATCTTCGCGGGATCAGCCTGTGTTCGAGTAGAGTTCTATGATATTGTGGCCTACACCTCCTCAGCAATGGCCGTGTTTGCCGGTCGCGAACGTGGCACATATGAACGCGATGGAAACGTCTATCCTCTCGACATCCGCACGACGCGCATCTTTGCGTACACCCCGGAGCAGGGAGGATGGCGCCAGGTCCACCACCACGGCTCTATCGATAGCGCCGAACGCCTTGCCCATTACGTACAGACAGCGCTCGGCTCCTGACAAACTGAGAGCTTCGCTGCGGACATTCTACGAGGAGAAACAGGAGACAACTCGTTCTAATCAATTGTTGGAAGGATGAAAAATATGCCATTTGTTCATATCGATCACCAGAACAATGGAGATAACACCCAGACCACTTGCAGCGAGAAGGGAGAAAAAAACATGCAACAGATACGCCTTACCTACATTGGCGGTCCAACAGTGCTCCTCGAAATCGACCAGCTGCGTATCCTGACCGACCCAACCTTTGAGCTGGCGGGGTACCACTACAGCGCTGGACCACAGGTGGTGAGCAAGACGATTTCCCCGGCCCTCCTGCCTCCTGCGCTCGGACCGGTGGATGCGATTCTACTGAGCCACGAGCAGCACAACGATAATCTCGACCCGGCAGGCCGGACCTACCTGGCACAGGGAAAACAGATCCTGACAACACCTGCCTCCGCGCAGCGTCTGGGCGGCAACGTTCGCGGCGTCTCCACCTGGGAGACGGTCAATTTGAGAGATGTGAACGGCCTGGAAGTTCGTGTGACGGCCACACCCGCGCGTCACGGCTCGGAAGAGATAAAAGAAGCGACCGGCCACGTCAATGGATGGATGCTAGAATGGGAAGGACAACACCAGGGCTCCCTCTACATCTCGGGAGACACAGTTCTATACGAG
>JAFMRP010000379.1 GCA_017354095.1 Ktedonobacteraceae bacterium | reverse complement strand
GACATTGAAGTGACTTCTTTTCCCACTTCACACGATGCGGTTGCTCCCTGTGGCTATCTCTTACGCGCTGGTGGCTGCCGCGTCTGCATCGCGACCGATTCCGGCACAGCGACCCCGGCTATGTTGGAGGCGTTTCAGCACGCCGATCTGTTGATTCTAGAAGCGAATCACGACCGGGAACGCTTGCTGCGCGGACCCTATCCCTACTCGCTCAAAGCGCGCATCCTTGGCCCCACCGGACACCTCTCCAATGACCAGACCGCTGACGTGGTGCTGCGAACCTGGCGCTTTGATAGCATACGCTGGTTATGGTTGGCTCACCTGAGCCGCACCAATAATACACCCATGCTTGCGTTTGATGGCGTACGCCTGCGCCTGCGTGAAGCTGGCGCCGATCTGTCCCAGATACATATCTCGACGCTGCCGCCCGACATGGGCCCAACATGGGATTCAACACGGCTCTGGCAGGCACAGAATATGTGGGAAATGCATAGCTAGCGCTCCCCCAGCGGATTTTCTGTATCTCTACATACCAGACCTGGAAAACCACCTATCAGACCCTGGCCATGCTCCCCTGGGCAAGGGCGAGCCGCACACGCCGGGCACCCGACTCCGCATGCAGCGACTCAAAGTACCCCAGCGCTTGCTCAAAGTGATAACGCGCACGCCCAAGATCAGCGCTGCGCCTGCTTCCCTCTTCTTCGGAAGAACTCTCAGCACGCAGCTTGTAAAGCAGGCCGAGATAATAGAGTGTATTGCCCATCTCCCACGGGAGGTCAAGCACCTCACAGCGCTGCAACGCCTGGCGCAAATCATTCTCCGCCTTACGCCATTTGTGCTGCTCCATATACATACGACCCCTGGCCCGCAGGGCAATGGCCCGGTATTTATTCGCCCCCGAAGCTACCGCCTGCTGTATGGCACGCTCACACATCGAGCTCTGCTCGTCCAGGCTCGCGGCCGTGGCTACGAGCAGTTCCGCCAGCGTTGCCAGTACCTCTGGAGAAGGAAATGGCTCGTTGACTTCCAGCTTCCGCTGGTAATCGTCCCGCGCCAGTTCCCACTCCTCGCGGGCCAGGTGGATCGAGTGCCTTTTAGCTTCTACAATACCCTTCGCCTCTTTGTCCAACCGCGCCGTCTGTTGATCCAGCAGGCGCTGGTACTGGTGCGCATACTGATCTCCCTCTTCACAGTTACCAGTGCGACAAGCAACGGTGGCAAGCGTTTCCAGTGCCCAGAGTTGCTTCTTGTCATCTTGCTGATAACGTTCAACAAGCTGGAGAACCTCCTCCGCAACCTGCGCAGCCTCCTCCCAACGATTCCATGAACGCCATGAGCGCATACGCCCGCTTAAACTATCAAGGAGCATGATCGGACTTTCCATGGTTTGCGCAATACTCCAGGCACGCCCAAACCACATCAGCGAGTTGGCATAGTCACCCACCTGTTCCTGGGCTGTGCCCAGCGAGGAATAGATGTCATATAACTCCTGTCGATCGGTAAGCTGGCTTTCCAGCTGCAGACGCCTGTACTGCAGCACCAATTCTTCATTGTATTTGTGCATGGTCCTATACAAGAAACCCATGGTGTCCAACACCAGGGAGAGAGTATTAGGATCTTGCAGCTTCTCGGCCATGCTCAGAGCTTGCTGTCCGCTCTCCAGCCCTCGCTCCGCCAGTTCCACTTTCAGCGTACGATTGGCCGAAGCGGCAAATTGGCGGATGTACCAGAGAGACTGGTACGTCAGAAATGCCACGCGCTCCCGGCTGATCTCGTTCCCCGGAAGCAGCTCTAGCCCGGCATCGATATAGGAACGTATCTCCTGCAGGTCGATGTCCACCAGGTGACCCGTCCAGCGCGTCGCGCGCATCGCAAGACGTTCGTAGAGCATGAGCAGATCCTTTGTCTGCAGAGGAAACTGAGCTTCTTTCGTCAGACGCAGGGCCAGGCGATACTCCTCAAGCGCCTCTTCTTCAGAGTGCCGCTGTGCATAAGCATCTCCCAGCTTGATATGCATCTTAAAGCGCTCCAGAGGAGCAGTATCACTGCCGCTAAGCAGGTCAAGCGCATCGTTATAGGCCTGGATGGCGCGCACCGTGTAGTAACTATGCATGGCCTGATCGCCCGCCAGGGTCAGATAGGTTATGGCACGCTGCTGTAACTCCGAACGCGTCAACCGTATGGTTGCGCCAGCGTTTACCTCCAGCGTGTTCATTACCGGGCTGATCGGCCAGTATGTCAGGGTCTGCTGGAAGTGATAGGCCAGCAGTTCGATAAAGGCTTCCCGCTGATCTGCTACCTGTTTTTCCAGCCACAGCGCCAGGTGGGCATGTTCCTGGGCACGCCGCTGCCTCGGGATATTGTTGTAGACGACATCACGGATCAACACATGCTTAAAAATGAAGGTTCGATCCTGCTCCGCCGGGCTGCGCACCTGTTTGTCAGTATCAAAGATAAAGTCGCGCTGGATCAATGAAACCAGTGCAGCCATGGCCGTCTCCGTATCCAGGTCAGTGGCCAGTTCCAGTACGGATGAGAGCCAGAAGGTGCGACCCACGATAGCCGCATGTTGCAACACCAGCTTTTCTGTCGGGCTCAACAGATCAACGCGAGCCGCGAGCACACCTTGAATAGTGTCAGGAAGGCGCGGCAACGGCAGCAGATAGTGCATATTCAGCAGGCTGTCTTCGGGATACTCACCGGGCGTGGAAAGCTCACCCAATAGCTCGCTATAAGGGCCAAAACGCCAGCAGGTGCCTTTCCCGGTTTCATCTTCGCAGTGGACCAGGATACCCTGGTCGATCAGCATGCGCACGATCTCCTCGACAAAGAAGGGATTACCCTCCGAACGAGCCAGAATGGTCTGGCGCAGCACCTCAGGCAGATCATTGGTATCGAGAAGCGCGTCAACGAGGTCGCTACTCTCCTCGCGCGAGAGCGCCTCCAACTCGATAATCGTGAAGTTACGCTTACCACCACCCCAATCGCGCCGCCGCTCGAAGAAATCGGGCCGCGCCGGGCAGAGGAAGAGAATGGGCTCGCTGGTGATGCGCTCGGTAAGATATTCAAGGAATTCGAGCAGCGCTTCATCAGCCCACTGAAGATCATCGATGACAATAATGAGCGGCTGTTGCTCGGCCAGCGCTTCCAGCAGGACGCGCCACGCTCGCAGCAAGGCAACCTGGGTGCCGTTTTGTTTGACACTGGCACCCGGCTGGCTCTCTAGCGGCATCTCCAGAGATAAGTCACCGGTCCGCTGACCAAGACCTCGCCCGATGCGCCGCAGAATGCTCCCGGCGATCTCATCGGCCGATTCACTGCTCCCGACACGCGCCAGCGTCTGGCGGACAAATTCGCGAAACGTCTGCTGTAAATGAGCATCACTTTCGCTTGTTCGCACACCCAGGAGAGAGCGCAAGATCTCGATCAAAGGCCAGTAAGTAATACCTTCACCATAAGGTGGACAGCGCCCTGACAATACTCTGGGCGAGGCGGGCGAGCCTATTGAAGAGGCACTCTTCGCCGATTCCAGCTCACGCGCGATAAAGTCACGTATCAGGCGCGATTTGCCTACTCCCGGTGCGCCAAGAATCGTGACAAGATGGGGACGGCGCTCGGCCTGGACACGTGCGTAGCTGGTGTGTAAGAGCATGAGCTCCAGGGCACGTCCAACCAGCGGCGCCTGGCGTCCCTCTATACCACGTGGATGCTGTGTGATGATAGGGGTCTTCTGGCGCAGTCGAAGAGCGACGCGCGCGGCAATGGGTTCCGTCTTCCCCTTAACGTGCAGCGGAGCGATAGCCCGGAACTCAAAGGTATCGCGCGTGGAAAGGTAGGTACGCTCGCTGACCAGAATCGTATCCGGGGTGGCGGCCTGCTGAAGGCGCGCGGCAACGTTCACCGCGTCGCCAGTAATCAGAAAATCCTGGCGCTGGTGAACATTGCCAGGCGCCGCGACCTCGCCGGTATTGATGCCGATGCGCATCTGTAGCTGCCGGGATTCAGGGTCCTGGGCCAGGCGCGTTTCGTTGAACTGGTTGAGAGCCTGCTGCATATCAAGCGCCGCCCGAATAGCGCGTTCTGGATCATCCTCATGCGCGGCTGGGATACCAAATATGGCCATAACAGCATCGCCAATATACTTTTCGACCGTGCCGCCATGCTTACGAATCTGCTCAGCCATCAGATTGAAATAACCAGTCAGAATGGCACGCATATCTTCCGGCTCAAGCCGATCGGCCAGTGGCGTTGAGCCGGTAATATCGGCGAACATGATGGTGACAACCCGGCGCTCATCCGGCGGGCGGAGCAGGGCTGAGGGACGCACATCCTCGACGACGGTGAGAGGTTCCGTCTTTCCCCCCACGTTAAGAGGCCTGCTGGCTTCGCCAGCAGCTGCCTGCAGAGGTGTACCGCATTCAATACAGAATTTGGCCATTGGAAGGTTGATCGTGGCGCAGTTCGGGCACACAACCAGCCGATTACCGCACTCAAGACAAAACTTCGCGTTAGCGGGATTGACGGTCTGACAGTTGGGGCAGCGCATGCTATTCCTATTTTTTTATCAATGCTGACTCGTAGCTCATCTGCTCCTATTCTACAACATGGCAAGCTCCTCTGACGAGTGAATGATAGAAAGTACAAAGGGCCTCCCCGTTTGAGAGGCCCCATCCTATCCAGGCATTATTGCATATAGCGGCTGTTCCGCGATACGGAGACGCGCCGGCCATCGGTGAGCGAGGGAGCAAAGATCACCCTACCCAGCGCCACCAGTCCCCAGGCTACCAATGCATATACCAGCATCGCGATGAGCGTTGAGACTTCAAAAACACTGACTTTGCCGATCGTCTGATCATTAAAAATGCCATTGAAAGGATAAACAAACACATGGCTCAGATTGTATAGAAACACAACAAAGTCGCTACCCTGGTTCGCGCCCAGGAGCCGGAACACAAAGCGCAGCAGCATGATCACTTCCAGCACGCCCAGCACAAAGTAGACGACCGTCGCGATCCAATAGCGCAGATTGGCTCGCATCAGGTTTTTATCCTCAGCATATTCAACGCGATTCTCAACCTGCTGTCCACCGACATAATTGGGTCGCTGGCTCGCTCCATACATAACTCGCGGGTCCTGTACGGTAGGATCATCAGGGTTGGGTGGATAAGATCGATTATTCATCCGCTTTCTCCTTACAAAAATATACCTTTTTTGGCGCGACAAGCTCAAAAGTAGTGTTGATGTGGGTCTTCTGCATGCTGAGCGAAAAAGTTCATCAACAATACCAATTGGCCTCGCTAACCAGATGTGCAATTATATCACGTAAGACGTAAATAAAAGGAGGCAGAGTAACCCATCAGTCGTTGGTTGACGATGTAGTATAAGAATAATGGCAGTGCGGTACCGTGATTAAGGACCAATCTCCCACAGCCTGACAAGCACTCTGGTAAGAAATACCCGTCCTGCTTGACGAGTGTATTACATTCGCGTAGTATGATGCAGCTTATTTTCGGCGAATCGGGTTCGCTAAAAGCGCTTATTGCGCTTCTATGCAGTATGAATCCATAGAATTTATGTTCGACCTTGCCCATCTTTATTTCATCGTGTTGTGTGTGGTATCTGTCAGCGTAACTGTCAAAT
>JAFMRP010000378.1 GCA_017354095.1 Ktedonobacteraceae bacterium | reverse complement strand
TGGCGCGCCGAGCATAACTATCCCATCAATGCCGAGTCACGTCGGCGCCTCTGTGTTTACCTGGGCATGAGTTCACAGGAGCTCGGCTTCTGCGGGAAGTCCGGGCATTCTCCCCACAAACTGGTTTTTATTGACCCATCAACGCAGCAAGGCGATGATATACCAACAACGATCACCGCCGATATGCTAAACAGTTCCGCGCTTAGAGAAAAGCAGCCAGGGAATATTTTGCTGCTACAGGCCAGAGAGTTGATTCCGCTGCTGAACGATGGGTGGAGCCTGGAGACATTGATGGAATCGTTATACATCGTGCTTCAGAGCATTCAGGACATTTCTTGCGCCACGCGCAAAGAGTTATTCCGTGGCAGCGAGATAGTGCGGAGAGAACAGCTCATTTCTGAGGAGGAGCGCGCTCGGATCTGCAACGCGCTCGACAAAAGTATTGCTCAGAGCTGGCAATTCTTTCATATTGCCTCTCCAGGTCAGGTACTGGCGGTGAGCCAGGCACAATTGCAACTGGTGCGACACCTGCAGAGCGTGCTGCCCAGAAGCAGGCTCGCCATTTTCTACGCGGCCACGTACAATCTTATTGGAGCCGCGTTCCATTCCCTTGGTCACTACCCAGAAGCACAACGCACACATGAACAGGCCTACGCCGCAGCCCTGGAGGGCGGAGACATCTGGAATCAGGCGCAAAGTCTGAACTGGCAGGCTATTGACGCGAATGTGCAGGGGTATTACCGTCAAGCAATGATACATATAGAGGCCGCACTGCACCTGCTAACAGATAAAGAGGATAAAGACTTCCTTCGTTTACGTGCTCACCTGTTAGCAGATTGGGCCTATAATGCATCATTGCTCCAGGAGCAACATCTCGCGCAGCAGAAGCTGGCAGACTCGGCAAACTTCCTTCGTGATCTCGACCCCAACGAAGAATTTGACCAGGCACGCTGGCATCAGCTGGCCGGTGATTGCGACTTGCTCGATCACAGGTATGACGAAGCGATCAATCACCTGGAACAGGCACTGACACAAATTCCGGCGCAGTGGCTGACACGGCGTCTCCTGACGCTTATTCCGCTGGCTGAGGCTTACGCACGCAAAAACGAAAGGGATCAGAGCATTGCTATGGCCAAACAGGCCGCTACTGTGCTCTCCAATATGAACTCGCCTATGCTACAGCGCCGCTTTGTGGCTTACCAGCATACCCTAAGCGAGCTTTTCCCGGAGGACCGGCAGGTAAAAGCATTCCTGACCAGCACAGTGCTCTCTTGAAGTCTTTTTCCAGACAAGGCGCTGGCACCTCTCACATCTATTGAAGCGCCTGTCCACAGGCTTCTAGAGACTCTTCATAGCACCCAAGTTTTTCAGTTCATTGCCTTGCCTGGCATGGACAGCTTCGCTATGTTCAACCTGGTATATCATCCTCACACAGCCCTCAGAGCAAACGACATATCTGGCATAGTCATTACCTATGCAGTCTGCCTGGGTCATTACTCCCAACCTGATGTAGCATTGCGGCACGTGGTGAAATGCGGTTCAGAGCAGACAAAGAGATTCTGCTGGCTCTCCCCGAAACCAGCAAGGGAGAATTGCAAGAACTGTTTATATATCGTACAATTTACACTAACTCAAAAATGACAAACAAGCAAAAGGGAGTAAGTGACCCATGAACCGTCGTTCTCCTATGATACATCCAGGATTGATGACAGATATGTACCATCCAGATTCAGCCTACGTCTCCTGGCGGACCGGGCGCAATGGTCTGACCACCTTTGATCTCTATACGCGAACGGCCCCCTTTGGAGGAGCGTACCTACTTGTCGCCGGCCTGGAGGAAGCATTAGAGTTCGTTCAGTCATTTCGCTATACTCCCCAGGAACTCCAATTTCTGGCGCGCATCCGCGATTACGATGCCGCATTCCTGGACGAGCTGGCTGATATGAGCTTCACCGGAGAAATTCTCGCGTTGCCTGAAGGATCTATCGCCTTTCCGAACGAGCCGATTCTGCGCGTTACTGCTCCATTTCGCGAGGCTATCCTGTTGGAAGCGGGGCTGCTGCAATCGATTGCACTCTCCACGCTGATCGCTACCAAGGCATCGCGCATTGTGCATGCCGCGCAGCAGGGTCATCCACGCCGGGTAGCCGAATTTGCCTTCCGGCGCGCCCAAGAGCCGATGGCGGTGGCGCGAGCCTCGTACATCGGTGGCTGTGCCAGCACCTCGTTGCTCAATGCCGCGTACGAGTTTCGCTTGCCCGCCACAGGCACGGTACCACATGCCTTAATCGAAATGTTTGATACAGAGGAAGAAGCTTTTGAGGCCATTGCCCAGGCTTATAATCGCTATACGCTGCTGCTCGACACCTACGACACGCGCCAGGCCATCCATAGCGCCATCTCCATTGCTCTGCGCTCGCAGGAGACGCTGGGGCATACCCTGGCTGCGGTGCGCATCGACAGTGGAGATCTGGTCGAGGACAGCAAATATATTCGTAAGCAACTTGACCAGGCTGGTTTGCAAAGTGTGCGCATTCTGGCCAGCGGCGACCTGGATGAGTGGAAAATTGCCGACCTGCTGCAAGCAGGGGCCGCTATCGACTCATTTGGCATTGGCACCACTCTGGGCAGCGGTGCTGGCTCGGTTGAGCGTGGTATCAACGGTGGATCACTCGGTATGGTCTACAAGGAGGTCTGGTATGTTGACGAAGCGGGCAATGAGTATCCCAAAATGAAGATCGCAGGCCCCAAGAGCACCTGGCCTGGTAAGAAAGAGATCTATCGCCATCCTGAATGGAAGGAAGATATCATCCAACTGGCACACGAGCCACGCCCGAATAGCTATCACCGCGTCCTGAAACCAGTGGTGCGCAACGGCGAAATAATCCCCGGCAGCCTGCCACCTCTGTCCGAGATCCGTGAACTGGCACAGCAAAATCTGGCCCAGCTACCACAGCAGTACCGCGAATTACAGGTTCAGCAGCCCTACACGGTACACTTCAGCGAGGGGCTACAATCGCTACGCAAACAAGCCGCACAGCTGATCAGCAGAACCATTTAGCGATGCTTCGCCGGGCAAACGGATCAGGAGCAAGCTTCCTTTTTTCTATCCTATAAATAAGTTATAATTATCTATACTCATGCAGGAAATTACAGGCGGCCGAAAACGTCGGTCAACAACATGTATGAGATAGTGAGAGATTTCGCAGGACTATGGATTTTTTAGACGCAGTACGTAAACGACGGATGGTACGGCATTTCACTTCGGAAGCTGTGGCCCCGGAGATTATTGAACGGATTGTGCAGGCGGCACAGAAAGCTCCCAGCGCGGGCTATACACAGGGGCAAGCGCTGATCGTGGTCACCAGGCCCGAGTTGAAGCAGCAGATTGGCCGTCTCTGCACAGAGGAGGTATACGAGTTTCCGTTTGTCTCTGAGGCGGCCTTCCTGGTTATTCCCTGTACCAGCGAAGCAGCCTATCACCAGCGCTATCAGGAAGCTGATAAGATCAGGGAGGATGGCAAGGAGATTCGCTGGCCGGTACCATACTGGCACATGGATATTGGCTGCACTGTTATGCTGCTCTTGCTTGCAGCCGTGAATGAAGGGCTAGGGGCTGGTTTCGCGGGTATTGTGAGCGAAGAGGATAACCTCAAGTTGCGAGAGCTACTGCATATTCCAGACGAATTTACCGCTGTTGGTGTTCTTCCCTTTGGTCATCCTGCACCTCATACACCATCGCCTTCGCTGAAACGAGGTCGCAAAGCTCCAGGAGATTTTGCCCACTACGAGCAGTGGTAAAGCGGCACGAAGCGGCTGACCGATACTGACCTGGCGTAGAGGCTGTGCCAGATATCTTATAGCTGTGCCCATCGGCATACGCCAATCGTTAGGACAGTGGGAGATTCCAAAAGCAAGACTAGCAAGGACAGACATGGCAGAGACTCCACTTTCACCGTCCGACAAAGAAGCGCCAGCAGCTCCAACCTCGCGATACACGACGGTATCCACCATCACCAGGGTAGGCGAGCGGCGAGCGGTGATCATCTGGACACCGCGTTTTATCGTCATCTTCGCCCTGGTACTGGTGTTCAGCCTGAGCCTGAGCAGCATTCTAGCTGAGACGTGGGCCAATACGGGTTATCCGTTGAATCGCGTGGTGCTGGGATATAGCCTGCTGGCTCTGGGCTGTTGGGCCCTGGTGGCAGCGCGGGCGCATTCATCCTGGATACGCGGGGGAGCAGTCTTTAGTACTATCTGGGCGCTGCTCAAAGTTGGGGCCGCTGTGCTTGGTCTGCTGGGCATGGAAGATCGTTCTCCGGCTCTGTTCCACCTGGACGCAGCGGCTAATAGCGCTCTGCTCGGCGCGTATGTCTGCCTGTCTATAGCATATACAGCGCTATCACGTTGGGATACGTGGTTCTTCCGCCTCGCTCCTCTCGTTGGCGCTGGCATCACGGCCTGGACCTACTTTCAGGGGCCGGTACACGAACTGGACTGGCTTACGCTGGAACGCGCCCTCGCAAGCACGCTGCTCTATCTCAGCCTCTTTACATGGTGGCTGCGTCCATCCTGCTGGAAGGCGCAGGCCGGCCCCACCTTCTTGCTGGGTAGTATCCCTTTAATTCAGCTTATTCTCAATGCGACACAAGATACTGCCACGCCGACCATGCAATACTTTTTCAGCCTGATCATCCTGCTCGCTATGCTGTTTGGCGGGATACGCATCTGGCAAAGCGAGCGGGTCAGGTCGGAGAGCGCAACTTCCTAGCAGTTTATGACCCCGCGCGAGGCCAGGAAAATGAGTAGTGCACTGCTGCCGTTATTGAGCATATGTAGCGTGATAGAGGGCCAGATGGAGCGCGTCTTCCAGCGCAGGTAGGCCAGCATCAGGCCGATGATAAAGAGCACGAGGAAAGACGGCACGTCAGCATGCGCCACTCCGAAGATCAAGGCGCTAAAAAGTATCGCGCCGGTCAGCGACATACCACGCAAGAGCCCCATGAAGACGAAGCCGCGGAAAAATAACTCCTCACATAGCGGCGCTACCAGGAAAGCCACCAGCAGGGTCGCATCCGTAGTAAGCGGGGCAATTTTGCTTTGCGCGCAAACACGCACATCGTTGGTCTGGAGATTGATGGAGGGGGCAAGCTGATGAAGCAGTGTCAGTAGATATGAATACCCCAGATTGACCAGCAGAATCAGTACAAAGAAGGCGCTCACCAGCATGACAGACTGCCTGAGGGGAGCCTTCCTGAAGCCAAGCGTTTGCAGAGCCTGCGACCAGGTTGGCAGGGCGTTCATAATGCGGCGGTAGGCGTGCCGCGCAAAATAGAAGGGCGCAATCAGAAACGTTGCCTCGACGAGGGTTGCGAAAATAAAGGTAATAATGGCTCCGGCCAGGTCTTCCGCGGGCGAGAGGGGTTTGCTGGGCAGAGCACTGTTCCCCGAGGAGAGGAGGATTGAGAATACCAGCCAGGGTATAAGGGTAAAGAGGATGCCGATATAGGTTTGCTGGAGTGTCCAGGGTACCTGTTCTGTTTTTTGCTCTATCAAGTGGATGTTCTCCGCGTCTTTCGTGTCATTGATCTACTACTTTGTCAAACGAAGTTTGACAAGTGCGCCGCCTCTTGTCCAGACTGC
>JAFMRP010000377.1 GCA_017354095.1 Ktedonobacteraceae bacterium | reverse complement strand
CGCCAAGCGGAACCGGGAATTCATGTCGGTCTTTGCTTCAGATGAGGATCTGCAGCAGGCGATTGCCACCTGGATTGCTAAAGGGAAATACGTCAAACTTCTGGATCTCTGGGTGAAGGGACTGGCCTTCGACTGGAGGCAGCTTTATCAAGGTTCGCAACCTCGGCGCGTCAGCCTGCCCACCTATCCTTTTGCCCGAGAACGGTACTGGTTGGAAACGACAAAAAAGCACGAATCTGCTGAGGAGAAGTCATCGATTCCTGTCGCAGCAGGCGTGGAAGGAACTTCTTTTGAAGAGAGAAACGAGAAATCGAAAAAAGATTCCCGACGAAAAGGTGTCATAACTCCGGCCAAGGAAACAGAGCCTTTCGAGCTGATGACGTTTGAAGAGATCCTGGAGCCGTCGATCCTCGCCGCTTCCAAAGGTAGCCCTGTCAAAACTCTGATCTGCTTCTTAACGGATGTGGCTCGCCAGCACGAAGTGCTGGAAGCGGCCAGGAGCCTCGAGGCAGGCGCAGAGGTGATCTTTGTGGCGCAGGGAGATAGTTATCAGAAGCATTCGCCGCAGAGCTACTGCCTCCCTACTGCGGAAAGCCGCAGCTACGTTTCTCTTCTCGAGGATATTCGTCGCGATTACGACGCTGTCGATGGCTTGCTCTACTGGTGGCCTCTCGAAGATTCCGGCTGTATCCATGAGCCGGATGCCATCGTCTCTTTGTTGAAGGCAGTTGCCGAATCCACCTTGCAGTGTCCCAAGCTGTTGTTGGCGGGTGAATACTACGCGAATGCAGACGGTTGCTATTTCGAGTCCTGGATAGGGTTTGAACGCTCCCTCGGGCTGGTATTACCGAATACGCATGTGGCGGTGATTTACGAGCAATTAGAAACAGAGAGGGCTGGAAAGATCGACGTCAACAAATGGCTTGCGAGGCTTTGGCAGGAACTCCAGTCTCCCAAACTGGAGAGCGCCATTTATCGGGGAGCCGGCCGCTATGTTTTCCGTGTTCGTCCCACCAGGCTCCCGACGACGTCGCATGGAACGACGTTCCGTGAGGGCGGAACGTATCTGATCACCGGGGGCTGCGGCGGACTTGGGCTGCATCTAGCGGAACATCTGGCAACGAAGTATCGCGCGAATTTGATCCTGAGCGGCCGGTCGGAGCGCAATGCAGCCAGGGACGCTGCCATTCGTGAACTTGAGGCTAAAGGCGCCCAGGTTGAATATGTGCAGACGGATGTCTGTGACGTAGAGGGCATGCGAGCAGGGTTGAGGAGGGCCGAGGAGCGCTTCGGAGCGCTCCATGGAGTCGTTCACGCCGCCGGAGTCGCCGGTGAACTCAGTATCATGAAAAACAGCATGGCGCGCTTTCAGAGCGTGCTTGAGCCTAAGATCAAAGGCGCCTTGATGCTCGAGGAGGCGCTCCGGGAGAAGGCACTGGATTTCCTCTGCTATTACTCCTCCTCCTCGGCAATTCTTGGCGACTTTGGCGGCTGTGATTACGCCATCGCCAACCGATTCGAATTGGCCTATGCGCGGTATTGCAACGATTCGACGCTGGGTGTAACCCGCAACAGGAAAACCTTTGCTGTCTGCTGGCCGCATTGGAACGGCGGTGGTATGGGGCCCAGGGGAGAGGAGGCGGAAAGCGCCCGCCTCTATCTGAAGACAAGCGGACAGAGGTTGCTGGAAGTAAAAGAGGGAGTGGAGTTGTTCGAGCGGCTGCTGGGCGAGGAAGGAAGCATGCGGCTGGTGATGGCCGGGCAGCGGAGCCGCGTGGAGCGCTTCCTGGGAATCGGAGAAGCAGCGGCAGCGAGGGCGTGTGAGACGGAGGCGGAGGAAAAGAAGAGTGCATCATCGGGGCGACGGGGAGCGCTGAAGGGCTTCAGTATCAGTGAGTGCATCTTGTGGGATTTGAAGGAGCAGGCGAGCGAGCAGTTGAAGCTGGAGCGGGAGAAGCTGGATGGAGATGAGAATCTGGCCGAGTTCGGGTTTGATTCGATCGGTCTGGCCGAGTTTGCCAAACGGCTGAAGCAGTATTACGGAGTCAGCATAACGCCGTCGGTGTTTTTCAGTTATCCGACCTTGAACCAGCTGGGAGAGTACCTGGGGCAGGAATACGCGGCCGAGATGGAAGCGTTTTACCGGGAAGAAGCGGTCGAGGAGACAGCGGCGAAGCTGGAGGAAGCTGGCGAAACGAAAGCCGAAGATGGAGTTGTGGCGAGCCTGGCGATAGTGGAGCGGCCGGCGATAGTGGAGCGGCGAGCGATGGTGGAGGAAGCGATCGCGATCATCGGGATGAGCGGGAGATTTCCGCAGGCGCGCAATGTGGAGCAGATGTGGGAGATACTGGCCGAAGGACGGGATGTGGTGGAAGAGATACCGGCGGAGCGATTCGACTGGCGGCAGTATTACGGAGATGCGCGGCGGGATAAGAGCAAGAGCAACTGCAAGTGGAGCGGATTTATCCCCGGGGTGCGGGAGTTCGATCCGCTGTTCTTTGAGATTTCGCCGCTGGAGGCCGAGGGGATGGATCCGCGGCAGAGGCTGCTGCTGCAGGAGTCGTGGAAGGCGCTGGAAGATGCGGGGTATGGACGTGGCCAGCTGGAGAAGCAGCGGATCGGGATGTTCGTGGGAGTCGAGCAGGGCGAGTATCAGTATCTGGCCGGCAAGCAAGGAGGGCTGACGGGGAATAATGACGCGATCCTGGCCTCGCGACTGGCGTACTTTTTGAACCTGAAGGGGCCGACGATGGCCATCAACACGGCATGCTCGTCGGGGCTGGTGGCGGTGCATCAGGCATGCCAGAGCCTGAAGGCTGGGGAGTGCGACACGGCCATAGCCGGATCGGTGAATCTGCTGCTGACGCCGTACGGGTATGTGGGGATGAGCCAGGCGGGGATGCTGTCGCCGGAGGGGAAATGCTATGCCTTCGACCGGCGAGCGAATGGAATGGTGCCGGGCGAGGCGGTAGTGGCGGTGGTGCTGAAGCGGCTGCGGGAAGCGGAGGCGGACGGGGATCCGATCTATGGGGTGATCCGCGGAAGCGGGATCAACTACGACGGGAAGACGAACGGGATCACGGCGCCGAGCGGAGCGTCGCAGGCGAGCCTGTTGCGGGATGTGTACCGGCGGGCAGGGGTGAGCGCGCGGGAGATCGAATACATCGTGACGCACGGAACGGGAACGCAGCTGGGGGATCCGATCGAGATCAATGCGCTGAATGAGGTATTCCGCGAGGCGACGGAGGAGGTGGGGTTCTGCGCGTTGACGTCGACGAAGACGAACTTCGGGCACACGCTGGCGGCCTCGGGAATCGTGAGTCTGGTGAGCCTGGTGCAGGCGATGAGGCACGAGCAGATACCGGCGAGCCTGCACTGTGAGCAGGAGAATGACTACATCGAGTGGGAGAAGAGCGCGTTCTATGTGAATAAGAGCGGCCGGCGCTGGGTAAGCGAGGGTGGGAAGAAGCGGTTGGGGGGAGTGAGCGCGTTTGGGATGAGCGGGACGAATGCGCATGTGGTGGTGGAAAGCTACGAGGTGGAGGGAAGGGAGAAAGAGGGGGAGCCGTTGCCGAGCTATCTGCTGGTGCTGTCGGCCAAGAGTGAGGCGGCGTTAGCGGAGAGAGTGGAAGAGCTGAGCAAGGTATTGGAGGCGGAGGAGTGGGAGAGCGGACGGCTGCGGGCGATGAGTTACACGCTGCTGTGCGGACGCCAGCACTTCGAGCATCGATGTGCTCTGGTGGCGCGGGATCGTGAGCAGGCGGTGGAGGGCTGCCTTCGAATCGGAGGGGTGGAGAAGTTGCCGAACCTGTTCCGGGGACGAGTGGGGCGCGAGTTCCGCGGAGCAAAGGCGATCGAGCAGTATGGGGAAGAGCTGCTGAGGCAGGGAGAAGGACTGCGGAAGGAGAGGCAGGCGTACCAGGAGGCCCTGTATGCGCTGGCGGATCTATACTGCCAGGGATATGAGCTCAGCTGGGAGCGGCTCTTCGGCGAGAGCAAGCCAAGGCGCCTTTCCCTGCCCACTTATCCTTTCGCCCGCGATTCCTACTGGATCGAGAATGCAGGCGATACACTTCATAACGATAGTGGTAGTCTTGCGAATGGAATACAGAGGAACATTTTGAAGAATAACTCCTATACAGTGCCACAAGGTCTTCTGCAAAAAGTATTTCAGGGAGCAGTGAGCATTGACGAGGCAAAGGAATTATTATGTTCCGGGAATGGATCAGGAAAGGTATCCGAACTGGATATAAAGGTACCGATTGCCTGAGCCTCGATACATTACCAGGCAAACCCGATGGTAGGCTTGCTTCCTCACTTTCAACAATTCTCAAGTTAGAGATCGAAACACCTGCATTCGTCCCCGTTTCTTCAGGGACAAAGATGCTTTGCCTTATCAGGCCGGAGAAGGTTCATGACTGTAGATGAAGTATTACTCGCACTCCAAGCGCGCAAGATCAGTCCGGAAGAAGCAGAAAAGCTTCTGTCTTTCTCTCTTTCTCATTCGGAGGAAAGGATCTCCCATGGAACAGGTTGCGGCTGGATTCCCGTTCTTCACCCTTTGTTGCACGCGAACACATCGGATCTGGAGGGGCCGAGGTATCGATCGACATTCCTGGGGGATGAATTTTTTCTTGAGGATCATGTTGTGCAGGGGCGGAGGATGCTGCCCGGAGCGGCGCATCTGGAGATGGCGCGGGCAGCGGTAAAGCAGAGCAGCGGAATAGAAGAGAGTGAAAATTTAGGAATCGAGATTCGCGATGTGATCTGGTCGCGGCCAGTGGCAGTGGGAACAGAGCCGGTCACAGTGCAAATCGGATTGTACCCGCAGGATGGAGAGATCGAGTACGAGATCTATATCGAAGGGAGCGAGGAGGAGAGAGTAGTCCATAGCCGGGGAGTGGCGGTGGTAAAAGAGCGGAGGGAAGCCGAGCGGATCGATATAGAGCAGATGCGAAGGCAATGTGGGAGAGAGGTCTTCAGCGGAGCCGAATGCTACGAGGTTTTCCAGCGGATGGGAGTGGAGTATGGACCCGGACATCAGGGACTGAAAGAGGTAAGGCAGGGCATGGATGAGCAGAGACGGCGTTTTGTGCTGGGGAGAGTGGAGGTTCCTGAATGTCTTGTGGCGAGTGCGGGAGAGTATGAACTGCACCCGAGCGTCGTGGATGCCGCGTTTCAGGCGACGATCGGCTGGATGGTAGAGAGCCGCGAACAGCTGCAGGGAGCCGCAGGACAAAAAGCAGCTCTACCGTTTGGGCTGGAGAGTCTGGAGGTAGTTCGAGCAACGCCGAGGCAGGGCTGGGCCATTCTACGCGAGGGGGCGGGCAGCGGAGAGAGAGTGCAGAAGCTGGACATCGATATCTGTGAGGAAGACGGCAGGCTATGTGCGCGGTTGAGAGGTTTTAGAGCGCGTCTGCTGGAACGGGAAGCGAGAGCCGAAGCGCAGCCGTCTCTTGGAGTCGAAGAGAGTAAAGCTGAGGAGAGGCGGGAGCAGCCGGCCGAGCCGGCGCGTGGCGGGACGGAGCCGGAAGCCGAAGCGCTGGCGCTGAAAGCGAGCCAGTACATGAAGAAGCTGGTAAGCGGAGCCTTGAAGCTGCCTCTGGAGCGAGTCGAGGTGGATGCGCCGCTGGAGAAGTATGGCCT
>JAFMRP010000376.1 GCA_017354095.1 Ktedonobacteraceae bacterium | reverse complement strand
GCCGGTTATCGCTGCTCTTGAAGTCATCGGTGGGGTGGGGCTTATGCTGGGGGTAGGGACGCAATTGCTGGCGTTTCTGCTGGCCTGTGATATGCTGGTGGCAGTTGTGCTGGTATCCGTCAAGCAAGGTTTTGGGGGAGGGAGTGAGTTTGAGCTGGCATTACTTGCCGGGCTTGTAGCGCTGGTACTGGGTGGTGCGGGTCCATTCACCGTGCTCAGGCCGCGAAAAGAAGTTTCCAGGCCGCAAAAAGAGCCTATCGTGCCCGGGGCATTTGCGACGCCTCGTAAATAGCATCCCCTTGACAAAACGTGCTCATTGTTGCTCTATCTTAAGGGTGAGCATCTATACAGGTTTTTGACTCCCCGACGCTGCACGCCCCGGGCGATCTTTTTTTGCTGGTGGTGGATGGTGGCACGCAGATGTCATGAGCCGGCTAGCCTTTGTATTCCGACCGCCAACGCCGCTGGCGCGGCTACCGCTGCGCGGTCAGGCAGTCGGAAAGGCATCCCCCACAAGGGAGGGCCCTACATTTCCTGTGGGCAAGATGGAGGTGAGGAAAGGCGTGTAGTGTAGGGTTCGGTGAGGATTAGGTTACTAGAAAAAGGAGAACGTTTGCATATGGTGCAAGGAGCGCAACAGCAAGTAGATCCTATTCGGGTTGGCACATCTCTTCCGCGCCAGGATGGACCTGACAAAGTGACCGGGCGTGCTCGTTACGCGGGCGACCAGGCATTGCCGGGCCTGCTTCACGCGCGCCTGGTGCTGAGCCCGTATGCCCATGCACGTATTCTGAACATCGATGTCTCGACCGCGCTGGCGATGCCAGGAGTGGTGGCTGTTTTTAGTGCCGAAACGTTGGGACTGGCCCAGGCAGATCCGCTGACGCGTTCGCAGTCGCCGCTGGCCCAGCAAGAAGTGTTATGGTGTGGGCATCCTGTGGCGATTGTCGTGGGCGAGAGCGAGGCGATTGCTCAGGACGGGGCGGATGCTGTGGAGGTTGAATATGAGCCGTTGCCGGTGATTATTGATCCTGAGGCCGCCATACGGCCCGAATCGGCCCTGGTTCGTTCAGACGGTGGGACCGCAGGGGCCGGTGGTGGGGGAGCACACGCGGCCATTCCCCAGGGAGGGGGCACGGGTGAGCAGGAGGAATTGTCGCCGAATGCCAGTCCGACACCGCCTATCAAGATAGGAGATGTCGAGGCCGGCTTGCGAGAAGCCGATGTGGTGGTCGAGCGCACCTATCGTACCCAGCCGGTTCACCAGTCCTATATGGAGCCGCACTCTGTCACCGTTGCGCCGAGTCGATCGGGTCATCAGCTGGTGATCTGGCCCAGCACGCAGGGGTTATTGAATGTGCGCTCAGCGGTGGCCAGGGCGCTGAAGATGCCAGAGCGACAGATCCGTGTCGAGTCGGTAACTATTGGTGGAGGATTTGGCGGGAAGGAGACGCTGATTGAGCCGCTGGTGGCGGCTGTGGCGTCCCGCCTGCGCAGGCCGGTGCGGTTGGTTTATACGCGCCAGGACGACCTGATGGCCGGGAATCCCGCGCCACAAATGATCACCACCGTCAAGCTTGGTGCGAAGAAGGATGGGACGCTGACCGCTATTCAGGGCAGAATCATTGTGGATATGGGGGCCTACCCCAATCCGCTGGGTGGTCTGAGTGGCTTTCATCTTGCTGCCGTCTATCGTTGTGCTAATATTGATATTCGCGGCTACCAGGTGCAGACCAACAAGCCCGGTACCGGGGCCTATCGTGCTCCTGCTGGTCCGCAGGCGTACTTTGCCATGGAATCGACGGTGCAGGATCTCTGCCAGCAGCTGGGGATGGACCCCTTGCAGTTTCGTTTGATCAACGGGCTCAAAGAAGGAGATCCAAATGTCATGCAAGGCCGCTGGCCGCGTATTGGACTGCTGGAGTGTATTGAGCAGGTCCAGCAGCATCCTTTGTGGGCGCGGCGCGAGCAGGCCGGGCAAGAAGGGGTACCGGAGGGCTGGAAGGTTGGGATAGGGGCCGCCGTTGGGGGCTGGCCGGGGGGAACGGAACCTGCCGCAGCAGCCTGCCGGATGGAGTCGGATGGTACATTTACCATAGTGGTGGGCAGCGTCGATATTTCCGGCTCAGACGCGTCGCTGGCGCTGATTGCCGCGGAAGAGCTGGACATGGCGGCCGAGACCGTGAATGTAGCGCATGATAATACTGATTCGATGCCCTATAGTGGTCTCTCGGCGGGCAGCAAGACTACGTATACCGTGGGATCGGCGGTGCAGGCGGCCGCGCGCGATGCGCGCAACCAGGTTCTGGCAATTGCCGCAGACATGCTGGAGGCGGCTGTTGGGGATATGGAATTGCGGGATGGGAGGGTGCAGGTCAAGGGAGTGCCCGAGAAGCATGTCACATTGCAGCAGATCGCGGCACGCTCCATGAACTTTGGCGCGCCCTATGAGCCGATCTACGGTCGTGGGCGCTCGGCCAACCGGGTCTCCTCGCCGATGTTTGCCGCACACGTCGCGAAGGTCGCTGTGGACCCTGAGACGGGCGCAGTGCGCGTGCTCGACTATCTCGCTGCCCAGGATGTTGGTCGCGCGATTAACCCGGCGGAGGTGGAGGGTCAGATTCACGGTGGAGTCGTTCAGGGTATTGGCTGGGCGTTGTTGGAGGGGATGGCTTACGATGAGTATGGGCAGTTGCTCACATCGACGCTGATGGACTACGCGCTGCCGCAGAGCCAGGACGTGCCTATTATCACGCCGCTGCTGGTGGAGGTGCCGTCTGATCTTGGTCCGTTCGGTGCCAAAGGGGTGGGCGAGCCGCCTGTAGTCCCGGTGGCCGCGGCCATTGCCAATGCCATCAAGGATGCTGTTGGCGTGCGTATGACGCAGATCCCGATGACGCCTGAACGTGTCTATGCTGCCCTCCAGGGGCAGAAATGAGGGAATAGCAGGGTTGGGTAGTGATGTGAGAGAGGATGCGACGGCTGTGATCCTGCCGCATCCTCTCGCATCATGTTGATTTAACGGCCCGCGCGGCTACGCAGCACAATAGCAGCAGCGATCTCATAGTCTACCAGCAAGAGGGATAAATCTTTTAACAGCCTGGAGGTGCTATTGAGCTGTTTAATGATCGCCTCGCGCTTTTCTTGCTCGATGTTGAGACGCTCCTCCAGGAATTCCAGAAACGCGGTTGTGTCGCTGATGCGGTGGGTTAATCTTCCCAGTTGCATATTCAAGCGCTGATGCATTTCATATGTCTTGATCAGAGGTATGAGGAGTTGTGGCCAGCGTGATACGCCGGTATAGCCTGCGAAGTGTCCTTGCAGGCCTGAGAGCTCCAGTTCCTCGGTATCTATATGGGTGTCATTATCCTCAAGCGTCTCAGAGAGAGCCCGGAGAAGCTCGACGAACATATAGTACAGGTCCGCAATGAAGCTTGTCACCTGCTCGAGTGGGTGCGTTGCTGACTGGCTTCGCTGGGTATATTCCAACATGCTTTGCATCTCGTTGATTGCGGCCATCACCCCATTGAAGCGGGTAACGAAGGCTTCAACGTTGTTGTTCTGTTGCATGTTCAGGTAGGTGTGATAGAAGCGGTAGAGGGTGCGTAATTTGCTGTCCTCTATATCTTTCGCCTGTTCGTATGGTGCTTGCCATTCCTGTTGTGTGGCCACCGGTGATGGTGGTATTCCTGTCTGGAGGTGGGGTGATGTGTTGGTGTAGCCGTCCAGGGGGGCTCTGGCGACCAGGTAGCTGCGTAGGAAGCGTACTGCCTGGTCGATATCGGCGATCAGCGCTCTTTTATGCTCTTCGCTGAGCGTGGAGTTATACCTGACGGCGCTGCGACAGGCTACGAACGTATCCAGTAGCTGGTCGAATTGCTGATTCTGTTGAGTATCGCTGAGCATGAGTGCGATGATCCTTTCCATCCGACGTATCGATCAACCAAAGACAGTCAAGGTGACGGTGACCGTTTGTGTGCCTCCTTCTATCGGAGCATTATGGCTATCGAAGGCAGTGATCGTGATGTGTCCCGTGTAACTACCAAGCAGCATGCCCTGGCGGCTGACGCTGACAGTGAGCGTACTGCCATTTCCATTCTCAGCGTTGCTGGCTGGTGAAACGAAGAGCCAGGAGCGGCTATCCGGATCAACGGAGGCAGTCCAGGTCACGGGATAGGCGCAATCGCTACCGCCTTTCAGGGTAATGCTCTGCGCTGGCGGGCTTGATTGGAGCAATGCTGAGAAAGAGAGTTTTTCAGGTGACACCTGGAAAACGCACTGCGGCGCGATGTTGAATGTTACTGGCAGGACGTGCACCTTGCCGATAGGTTTTCCTGAAGTATCCAGGGGTGTTATCGAGATGTGCGCGGTATAGGTGCCCGGAGCCAGGCCGGCTGCATTGCTGCTTACCACCATCTGTCCGTGTTGTCCGGTGGGGACGGTTCCTTTCTGGGGAGTCAAAGTCAGCCAGTCGGCATCGAAACTGGCACGCCAGGAGAATGGGCTATGCTCGCTACTGCTGATAGACACACTCCGGCCCGGGATACTGGTCTGTCCCTGTGTGGCTGAAAAGCCCAGGTGGGATGGTATGGTTTGCAGCGAGATGTTATCTGCGGACGGCGTCCTATCGGAGGCTGTTGTCTGACCTAATCCGAGCTGTGATGTGGGTTGGACCGTCAACTGAGCCAGCACCATATCGGTACGCAGTGTCGTGACGAAGACCAGCAGCGCGCTGTAGCTGCCAGCCTGGAGGCGGCGGCCATTGATGGTAGCGGAGACGGTGCCGTGTGCTTTGGCGGCCAGTTGACCTTTTTCAGGTGCGGCGGCCAGCCAGTTAGCCAGCGAATAGGTCCGCCAGGGGAATGTTCCTGGGCATCCAGCCGTGGTTGCGATATTCATGCCCTGCCGTGGTTGTGAACTCTGACCCACAGCGGTGTTGAAGGAGAGATCGGCAGTATCTACTGCAATGCCGCAGTGTCGTCCCACATTGAGCGAGACCACGATGTCTGTTTGATTGCCCTGATCGGTTGTGAGAGAGAGCATGCGTGTATATATGCCCTCCAGGAGTGGCTGGCTATGTACCAGGACGCGCAAAGGGATGCTGGTCCCGGGAGTGATAGTGCCAGAAGTTGATTCGACGCTGAGCCAGTTAGCGGCGCCTAGCAGAACCTGGCCGTCGATCTCGACATTCTTGTTCAGCGACCAGGAGTGCTGGTGTGAGCCGGGATTATTGACCATGACGACCTGTTCGCCGGGATCAGGGCCGCCATCTGTTGCGCTAAACGAGAGTGCGACCGCTGAAACACCCAGGATAGCGGTTGGGGCCGTCTGCAGGACGCTCATTTTCACGTGTATGGTGAGAGGGTTTCCGGCATTCGATGCGATAGTGATTGTTCCCTGGTACTGGCCGGGCTCCAGGTGTGCTCGCGTCACGCTGAGAAAGACTTTCTGTGTTTTGTCCAGCCTTCCCTGCATGGGAGTGAGCCTGAGCCATGGCTGATCGCTGCTGGCGAGCCAGGTTATAACTCCGCCGCCTGTATTGTTCAGATCCAGCGGGTGGATGTTCCCTTTCCGCTGGCTCTCATCTCCCATATCTACTGTTGTCTGACTGGCCTGTAAATGGGGGGGCGGGATCGGCCCCGATGCA
>JAFMRP010000375.1 GCA_017354095.1 Ktedonobacteraceae bacterium | reverse complement strand
ACGCGACATGCCTGGGATCTTGAAAGGCGATCACATTTATAGCGATAGGCCCTGAGGCTGTTTGCCATTGGAATCTCCCTGCCATCTGTTCCTGCACAGCCTGCACATTTGGTACTGCGGCAATCTGTGCTGTCAACGCAGAATCAAGGCGTGCTACCGAGAAGGTGATATCTGGATAGTGCGAACGATCCTGTTGATGGGCGAGAGCATCGGTCACTTTGAATGCGAAGACATCGATACCGGTTAAGCCCAGCACGCCGATGAGAATTGATAGCACGACGACCAGGGTACGACCCTTGCGCCGCGTCACATCAGTAATCGACTTACGGGCAAGTGGACTACTTATCATACTACTCATCTCAGCCCTCCTTGCTCCTGTGCACCAGGGGAATATCGCATTGGGGTGGGAGGTGCTGCTATGACAGCATTCGCATTGAATGCATTGACGATACGACCATCGCGCAGCATGATACCGGCAGTGGCTTTTTTAGCCAGATCGAGGTCGTGTGTGACGTAGAGGATGGTCTTGCCCCGTCGTGTCAGGTTCACAAGGATATCGAAGATGGCGTATGCCATCTGTGAATCCAGGTTGCCAGTCGGCTCATCAGCGATGATTACCGGAGGATCATTGGCAAGGGCACGCGCGATAGCCACACGTTGCTGCTGACCACCGGAGAGCTCGCTGGGCAGGCGCTTCTCATATCCCTTCAGATCGACTATTTCCAGGCAATGTAAAGCAATCGCACGCCAGGACGAGCGCGGCGCTTTATTCCTGCCCAGTTCCAGTGCCAGCAAAACATTTTCGAGTGCCGTCAAAGTGGGCACGAGTTGGAAAAACTGAAAGACGATGCCCACATGCTGACCCCGCCAACGCGCAAGCTGGTTCTCCCCCTTTGCGCGAATCTCCTCGCCCGCAAAGATGATACGTCCACTGCTCGGACGATCGATACCAGTCAGTATATTGAGCAGAGTAGATTTACCGCTACCCGATGGCCCAATAATAGCAAACATGCTCTGCAGAGGAATGCTGAAGCTGACATCATTGAGAATAGTAATTTTTTGCGTCGGAGTTTGAATAAAATGTGTAAGATGTTCTGCCTGCACCAGAGCCGCTCCTGCTGGAGCACCCGGCCCTTGATAAGAATTAAATGCAGTTTGTTGCACTGTTTTTGCTCCTCGTTTCAGGACATTTTTCGTACCGTTCATACATAGGCAATGATACGGCGAGTGCCCTGAATTATCCCTGGGGGTTAACCCTAATTTTTAAGGGGAACAACAGACCTCTTGTGGAAAAGTAGGGGAAACCCTGAGAAGGTCACCTGGGACATAGAGTACAATGATCACAACAAAATCAGAGAGGAGAGTTAAGCCTCTATTGAAACAAGCAATACAGCATCAGAATAACCATGGCTGGCGTTGGCTGATCATCTTCGGTAGCTTGTTGCTGCTGGCAATGGTATCTGCGCAGGTGATCATGATATTGTCAATGCCAATAGCAACGTTCCAGGGAGATCTGGCCGATCATATTGTAGTGACTGCCATATCATGTATTTTCTATCTGGTTGGTATTATCATCCTTCTTCGTATCAACACGCTGCCCGCAGCCAGTATAGCCTATGGCGTTTTTCTATGCGCCTCTCTCATTTTTTGCTTGTTCAACATCAGTTCCTATCGCGAGAGCGTGATTGCGATGAGTCTGCTATCGGTTCTTGCGCATGGTCTGGCGGCTACATTTGTCTGCCAGCTTGTATTCCCCGCAGGCTGGTCCATCAGGCGACTGCATATTTCACCTTATACCCCGCTCATGCTCAGTCTCGTGCTTTGTAGTATCTCTCTGCCTGCTTTGATTCTGTTCCCATCGCTGTGGATCGTTGCAACCTTGCTCGTCTATGTCTTTCCATGTATTTGTATAGTCATTGTCACCTGGGGTATCCTCACCAGTCTTCAGCCAGTCACAGAGAACAATCGTCTGCTGGACGGTATGCCCTTGCTGGGCATTGCGCTGGTGCTGCCTGCCCTCTCGATTATTGACGGAAAGAGCACTCTCTACCAGATCATATATCTGCCTTCGACGGTTGGTTTTCTCGTCTTCTATACCTTCTTTGTCGCATGCATCGTGCTCGGCACAGGGAGTATGTTCTGGGCCTGGCGGCACCTGGCGTTACGTAGACAACGGATCATTGCACTGATCATCTTCAGTGGTACATTTTTGCTGTTGATACTGGGGATAGCGCACTTCTTTGACCACGCCCTGGTCTTTTTACAGAGTTCTCTGGAGAAACTCTTTCCCGATCATCTGCTTTCAGTGCCGTTGCTAATCTTGCCTCTTATCTGCTATTATGCCTTTATTTACCACCAATTATCCAGTAATGAAGGTTTGCTGAGTCGTCATTTCATACGCGGTACGCTCTGGTTCATCCTGGCAAGCTGTTTTGTGGCATCACAAATCATCGCCTCAGTGCTGGCAATAGATTTCGGGAATGATAATGCTGAAATTACGCCCGGAAGTAATCATGCCGAAATTACGCTCGTCTGTATAAGCTGGCTCTTTCTTTCCTGCTGGCTTTTCCCGCTGCTCTGGGGCAAGGTGCGCGATATTGGGGACAGGATGTTCTACCGCGATTTCTATCATTATAATCGTACATTGCGTGACCTGAGTCTGGCATTGACGCGTCTACGCGACCTCCATCAGATCTGCGCGTTTACCTTGCCACGCCTGACGACGTTACTGAATGCATCTGGAGCTGCTTTATTGGTCTGGCAGGATGCAGAAGAGCCTTCCCAGCATTGGCAGAGCTACCAGTATGAGGCTGTTCCCCATAGCATGCAGGTGGAGCGTTTCAAGGAAGCAGTTCAATATGCCACTGCACTCAACCATGGACCGCAACTGATCAACGGCATCCTGGTGTTGCCGCTCTACGATGGTAATAACCTGCGTGGTTGCCTGTGTCTGGGAGAAAAGCTAAATCATGAACCATATAGCCGCCAGGATAAGAGCTTTTTGGAGACGCTGGCAGCCCAGTTAGCCGTGCTGGAGGCCAGTACACGCTATCTCGACCAGGTGCATATGCACACTCAGCAAGTCACCGCGCTCAACCATCGCATTCTCCAGGCGCAGGAGGACGAGCGCCGCCGCCTGGCCCTGGAACTGCACGATGATGTATTACAGCACGCGATGCTGCTAACCCGGCAACTCACGGACCTGGCTGATGGCCCATCCGTTGCGCCAGCTCTCTCCCTGGCCCACTCAATTACCAATAGTTTGCGCTCGACCTGCCTGGAGTTGCGCCCCCCATTGCTTGACGAGCTAGGACTGCCAGAGGCTCTACGCTGGCTGGCACAGC
Source organism: Ktedonobacteraceae bacterium (assembly GCA_017354095.1). Classification (GTDB taxonomy): domain Bacteria; phylum Chloroflexota; class Ktedonobacteria; order Ktedonobacterales; family Ktedonobacteraceae; genus Bu33. The sequence continues at coordinate 2,305 of JAFMRP010000375.1, read as the reverse complement.
AGATGGAGCAGCAAAACGGTACCCGAGTCATCTTTCAGGAATGCACCACGACCGATAGACCATTCCAGCGTCCGGCAAGCGATGTAGAATTGACACTGTATCGTGTAGGTCAGGAGGCGCTGACCAATGTGGTCAAACACGCCGAAGCAAGTCTGGTACGGGTGCGCCTGCGCAGCAACGTACAGGGAGCCATTGCCCTGCTGATCGTAGATAACGGACATGGCCTGCAACGTTCACGCCCATTGACTGGCAGCCTGGGGCTAACCGGAATGGCAGAACGTATGCAAGCAATCGGCGGGAAATGGACACTGCGTAGCAGTCCGGGCCGAGGCGTCGCCATTCGTGCGCTCCATCATCCCCCCGGTATAGAGACAGGGAATGCCGCAGCGAAAAGCGAGGTTGAACTTCATGAACACACCTGCTAAGCCATCTTCGCACACATCCAAAAACACGGTAACCATTGTGCTGGCCGACGACCATACCATGATGCGCGAGGGCACGCGCAAGTTATTAGAGGAAGATCCTGCGCTCGTCGTCATTGGTGAGGCGCGCAACGGAACAGAAGCGCTCGCACTCTGCCATACCCTGCATCCACAGGTATTGATTCTCGATATCGCTATGAAGGGAATGAACGGATTTACAGTGGCGCAAACTCTGTTGACTGCACATGAACAACCAACCATGATCCTGGTGCTCACTGCCTATGGGCAGACAGCATATATTCAGACAATGATGAGAATGGGTGTGAAGGGATACTGGCTCAAAAGTGCCGGAAGCAATGATATTCGTCGGGCGGTCTACGATGTTGCGGAGGGAAAAATAAGCCTTGATCCAGAGATCCGCCAACTGCTCGTACAGCAAGTGCCGATACTGCCCCCGCTCACGACACTGACCGCTCGTGAGCGCGAAGTCCTGAAACTGATCGTCCAGGGCCTGCGTAACAGCGATATCTGTGAGCGTCTACACGTCTCAATCAAGACAGTAGAGGCACATCTGACGAGTCTCTATCAAAAACTGGGAGTGCAATCACGCACAGAGGCCGTAACCTATGCCAGAGAACAAGGGCTTTTACTTGACCAGGCGTAGGACATGGCTCGCAGTGTCCTGCCGCATTTAATACTTCCCTTCTGTCTGAATGAAACTCGCTTTTCCTACCATGCGGTTCGTTCAGGAATGATAATCCACCTGAATGTGTTATAGATGTGAGGAGAAAACATTTTCTGGGCATCCCTTTCAAGCGAGTCGTATTTTGTGATACACTCATAACGCGACGTTCCTTGGTTTATTGTAAACAGGATGGAGAATCGTTCCGGTATGACACAAACAGTTGACCAGAAAAGTCAGCAGGGCGCGGTGGGTAAAAGCACTCCCCGCCAGGATGGCCCCGAGAAGATCACCGGCCAGGCCCGTTACGCTGGCGACCTCAATTTTCCGGGATTGCTGCACGCGCGCCTCGTGCTCAGTCCCTACGCTCACGCTCGCATTACGAATATCGATATTTCGGCCGCCCAACAAATACCGGGCGTCGTTGCTATCTATACGAGCGAGACTTTGAAAATGGCCCAGGCCAATAGCGGCTCTCGTTCACAGGGGCCTCTGGCGCACGGCGAAGTCTTCTGGTGCGGCCATCCTGTGGCGATCGTGCTGGCCGAGACGGACGCCGCCGCTGAAGATGGCGCTGCCGCCGTAGACGTAGACTACGAACCATTACCTGTGGTGATCGATCCCGTCGCCGCGATGCAGCCCGATTCTGAACTGGCGCGCGCTCGCAGCGAGGATGAGATCTCCCAGATCGCTGGCGGCGAGACGCATGCCGCGGTGGGCGGCGGCGAGGCGCACGATGAGGACCAGGAGAATCTTTCACAAAATGTCAGCAATAAGTCTCATCTCACTCATGGCGACATCGAGGCGGGCCTGCGTGAGGCCGATGAGGTAGTGACCTACAGCTACAGAACGCACCCGGTCCACCAGTCCTACCTGGAGACACAAGCCATTACGGTGGTCCCGAGCCCCACCGGCCACCAGTTGACGGTCTGGCCGAGCATGCAGGGCCTGTACGAGGCTCGTTCTATCATCTCGAAAGCTCTGGATATGCCCGAGCGCCAGATCCGCGTGGAGCCGGTGCCGATCGGCGGGGCCTTCGGCGGCAAGTTTGGCCTGCATGAGCCCCTGGTAGCCGCGGCCGCGATGGCTGTGCGCAAGCCAGTACAGCTTGTCTACTCCCGCCAAGATGACCTGCTGGCCGGCAATCCCGCCCCCCAGATCTTTCTGGAGGTCACGCTGGGCGCGAAACGCGATGGCACGC
>JAFMRP010001505.1 GCA_017354095.1 Ktedonobacteraceae bacterium | reverse complement strand
TTCATCTGGGCCGCTATCAGCCTTGCCTGCATCAGACAGATATGTTCGACGCGCATCAGCGCTGGCAGCCCCAGTATTTGCATCTCTTTCGTTCCCTTCTCCATCTCCTATTCCTTCTCTATGTCTTCCTGACTGATCCATGCTGGTATCTCCTCTGCTGCGTTCCTTCTGTCACCTTTTCCGCTCATATTTTATCATCAACGAGGAACGCAGCACCAAGGAGAGAACTATGCCCGTCGCCAGGAAAAAGAGTATGACATGGTGGGACACAAGTTCGGGTAAGCAAAGAGAAAAAAGTTGTCACAAACGCGAAGGGTTTCTCGTCTCGTGTACGAACTTGAATGAAACTGTTATGTTCTATACGAGGAGATATACTGAGATGACGGAGAACAATCGTCACGCTTCCGTAGCCATTGTGGGAGGCGGCCTGGCGGGCCTCAGCGCCGCAGCTATTCTGGCGCGCGCGGGCCATGCCGTTACCATTTTCGAGAAATCCAGCCATCCTGGCGGGCGTGCTACGACAAAGCAGCATGACGCATTCTTTTTCAATCAGGGCGCGCACGCCCTCTACCAGGGTGGACATGGAGAAACACTATTGAACGAACTGGGGGTGAGTTATAGCGGCGCAAGCCCGGACCCTGGCAGTTACCTCGCGCTCGATGGTGAAAAGCTGCATGCCCTGCCCACTGGTGTGGGATCCATGCTTGGAACGACCCTGTTGAAACTTGGCGCCAAAGGCGAATTGATACGCCTTTTCAGCACCCTGAAGCAGATACGAATCGCGGATATCCAGAACGTGAGTTTACAGGATTGGCTGGAACAGCGGATACAGCATCCGCAAGTGCGCCGGTTTCTCCTGGCCGGGGCGCGTATAGCGACCTACACCAACGCACCCGAACTGCTATCAGCCGGCCTGCTTCTTCCCCTCCTGACGGCCCGGGTGCGCTACCTTGATGGTGGCTGGCAGACCCTGGTGGATGGTCTGTGGCAGGCAGCGCAGCAGGCGGGAGCACAGATGGTAACACATGCCAGAGTCGCGGCCATCGAGGTTGGCGAAGAAGGACATACCGTGCGCCAGGCAGACGGAACGCGCCATGCGGCATCAGCGGTACTTCTGGCAACCGATCCAGGGACGGCCTCCGACCTTATCGCGAACGGAACCCATGAGGCGCTGAGCCGTTGGGCGGCACAGTCCGTTCCAGCTCGTGCAGCCTGCCTCGACGTTGCCCTGCGCCGCTTACCAGAGCCGGGGCACCTGGTCGCACTCGGCATCGACCGCCCGCTCTACTATTCGGTGCATTCCGCCTACGCGAAGCTGGCGCCAGAAGGTGGAGCCCTGATCCATGTCATGAAATACCTGCGACCAGATGATCCAGCGGAGCCGGAGACCACGCGACAGGAGATGGAGAAGATGTTAGATCGAGTGCAGCCTGGCTGGCGTACAGAAGTCGTGAAACAGTACTTCTTACCCCACATGATCGTCTCGAATGCTATTATACAGGCAAAGCAAGGTGGTTTGTCCGGGCGACCTGGACCGGCAATCCCTGGCGTACGTAATCTCTACGTGGCCGGTGATTGGGTCGGGCCAGAAGGCCAGCTTTCTGACGCAAGCTTTGCCAGTGCCAGGAGCGCCGCGACCATGATCATGACCACGCTAGCCGCTCAGAAGGGCAGCTATGCCGTGACAGGCTAAAAGGGACAGATATGCAACAAGAGGATGTTTTTCAGGCATATAAGCCGTTGCTCTTTTCGATCGCTTATAACATGCTGGGCAGTGTCATGGATGCCGAGGATTGCGTGCAGGAGGCATTTTTGCGCTGGTATCAAGCCAGCGATAACGGCGAGATCGAGGCGGTG
>JAFMRP010001504.1 GCA_017354095.1 Ktedonobacteraceae bacterium | reverse complement strand
TTGTGGGTGGCCGGAGGGGCGGGTGAGAGATATTAGCCGTTGTGGTGCTGGTGGGACACGGGATGCTGGAGGGCATCGAGCAGCGCCGCGTTGGCCGGTTTGGGAACCAGGTTCTCGTCGTAGATGTCGGCGGCACCCTGGCCTGTGAAGAAGCCGGGAATCCAGGAATATTTGTCCGTATATTCCCAGATAGTGAAATCGACGCAGCGGCGCACCGCGATGCAGTCCTGCATCACCTGGGTATACACGTCCGCCTGGGCGGCCAGCAGTTCTGGTGTGACGGGCAGTATCATGCGGACATCTATTTCCGTGATGCTCACATCAAGCCCGAGATCTGCAAAGCGCTGGAGGTTTTCCTTGAACATTGATGGGAAGCCGAACTGGAGGCCGAGATGCGTCTCGAAGCCAACGCCATCGATGGGTACATGCTGCTCCTTGAGGCTCTTGACCAGCGCGAACATAGCGTCGCTCTTCGGCCCGATACCTTCGATATTGAAGTCGTTCAGGAACAGTTTGGCATGTGGATCGGCCTGGTGTGCCCATCGCAGCGCGTCGGCGATGTAGTCGGGACCAAGCGCATTCGACCAGATGGTGGATCGCAGCGAGCCATCTTCATTCAGCGGTTCATTGACTACATCCCACTGCCAGATCTTGCCACGGTAGTGACCGGCCTCGGCGAAAATATGTTGCTTGAGGATGTCAGCGAGCTGCTCGTTGGTGAAGGAGCCTCCAGTTAACCAGGAGGGCAGCTGGCTGTGCCAGACCAGATTGTGGCCGCGAACGAGCTGACCATGCTGTTGGGCGAACTTTACTTCGGTATCGCCCGGCGCGAAATTGAAGACCCCCTGCTGCGGCTCCACGGTGTCCCACTTCATCTCGTTCTCCGGTGTAATGGCGGAGAACTGCTGTCCAAGGATCTGGGCATAAGCGGCATCGTTAGACAACGGTGAGAGACTTACGGCGCTTCCTACGCGGATACCTAATCGGGAGGCTAGCTGGCGCAAGCTGGCATCGCGATGAGCAGCGGAGGTGGCAGCAGACGCGGGATGCGATGGCGCCAGGGAGAAGGCAAGTACAACCATCAACATCGCCGCCAGCAGTCCAGCAAAGCGGCTGGTAGTTCTCATAAGAATCCTCACTCCTTTGTTGAATTCTCATTGCGTTGTTGGTTTTGAGGCAGAACAAATCAATAGCAACTGTGCAAGCGCTTGCAGATCCATCAGTAGACATAACATAAAATTCGGCCTTTGTCAACACGGTTATTTAGCTCAGAAGGCTATCAGGCTGGAAAAAAGGTGTCTCGATAAAGGGGGGAAGCGGCAAGAATGCCGCGAAACATGCAAGCGCTTACATGCATTACGGCATTCTTGTGAGATGATGCGTTGCAATCAGCCGTGGCGTACGAACTCAACGGCGTCGGCGGCTAATTGTGAGCCACTGCCGCCAGTGGCGTTACTCAGCACAACGCGAGCGGGATGAGATGGGTGGAAGTAGTAGCTACCAAGGCTTACCCAGACTGGCCCGGTATTGACGTGGCCCAGGGGTCCGGCGAAAGAGCCGACGTGCGACATATCGACATGAACGACATGTCGCACCACAGTGCTGGGGTGGCGTGGGTCCGAGCTATAGATGGTGTAGGGGGCCCAGCTGCTGGTAGCATGGTTATCGTTCACGAAAACTCCCACTTCGTAGCGACCGGGAGAATGCAGGCGAGTAGTCCAGGTTGCAGTCGCGGTAGCGCGGCCACTGGTTGTCGTGGTCCAGTGCAGGTGACCGCCGATATCGCTTTTGCCGGGACTGCTGGTCCAGTTTCCGGTGCGTTTCCAGGAGGTGGGGCCTTTGACGTCAACGACGATCG
>JAFMRP010001503.1 GCA_017354095.1 Ktedonobacteraceae bacterium | reverse complement strand
AGACAGCCAGACTTATCTGAACTTCACCAGGCAAAAAGTGGTGGTTGATAGCGTTGAAGGCACTCGGGAGACAGGCATGGTGAGGCAGGATGATAATGAACTGGATATCGAGCATCCTCTACCCGACCGCACAAAAGTGGTGATCTATTTGTTCTACGCACATGGCAGGACCTACCTCGCGCAGTGCCAGCAAAGAATCGACGACCCCGATGTTTTGCGATATTTCGACCTGATGGTCACCAAAACTCTGAAATTCGGTAACTAGTGCTGGCGAGGGAGGTGTCATTGCCTAACACTGACTTCTGATCTAGCTTCTAACTATCTGCCTTCTACCTTCTGTTATCTGTTTTCCCCTTACTCTGATCGAAGTGTAACCATCGGGTCTACCTTCGTCGCACGCCGTGCCGGAATCCAGCTGGCCGTCAATGCAACAATGGCTAGCAGCAGCGTGATCAAGCAGAAAGTTAGCGGATCGTGCGGCTCAACGCCAAACAAGAGGCTCTTCATCAAGCGCGACAAAGCCAGGGATGAGCCCAATCCGACTGACAGACCGATCATCGTCAGCTTCGCCCCTTGCATCACTATGAGTCTCAGCACGTCTTGACTTTGAGCGCCCAGAGCCATACGAATTCCGATCTCGCGCGTGCGCTGCGTCACGGCGTATGCCAGTACACTGTAAAGTCCGATCACCGAGAGTGACAGCGCGATGATGGCGAAGAGTAACAGCAGCAGCATGCTGAACTTTTGTGCGGCCAGCGACCGCGCCAGCAATTGCTCCATGGTAGCGACGCGATAAATGGGCTGGTTCTTATCCAATTCCCGCACGGTACTGCGTAGTGTCGCGAGCAGGCTGAGAGGGTCAGACTGTGTGCGAACAGAAAGGAACATAGACTGGGACTTCCAACCCGGCTGCGGTGGTTGCAGATAGTGGATATATAAGGCTGGTTTCGTCGTTTCGTTAAGCTTATCCTGTTTCACATCACGCAAAACGCCAGTGATGGAGAGCCACGGGAGAGACCCGGTTAACTGGCCAATCTTGATCCGTTTGCCGAGCGGGTCTTGCTTGGGAAAGAATTGATGAACCAGAGTCTCATTAACGATCGCGACGCGTGGCTGGTCTTCGCGGTCGTTTGGGGTGAAGAATCGCCCGCTTGCCAGCTTCATGCCCATCGCTTTGAAGTAATGTTGGCTAGCTTGGTAAAAGTCTGCTTGGAGAGAAGTTTCTGGCTGCCCTTCAATCGAAAAAGTTAATGTATTTAGCGATTGGCCCATTGGCAGGTTGTGGACGACGCCAGCCGCCTTTACACCCGGCAACGTTTCGATCTTGCTGAGCACCTGCTCATAAAATCCCCTTTGCTGATTCCCCTCAGGATACTGTGCCGGCGAAAGCGCCAGCCGCATCGTCAGCACATTCGCCGGATCAAAACCCGGATCGATTTGCAATAAGCGATAAAAGCTCTTGAGCACCAGTCCAGCTCCTGCCAGCAACATCAGCGCCATCGCGATTTCGCCGATGACAAGGAGGTTACGCAGCCGTCCACGGCCCGCGGGAGCGCCTCTTCCACCTTCCTTGAGCGCTTCATTGAGGTTGAGTTTCGAGGCTTGCCAGGCAGGCGCCAAACCGAAGAGTACCGCAGTTAACAACGAAAGCAGCGACGTAAAGAGAAGCACATGTCCATCTAATCCCACCGGCCCAACACTGGATAATTCCTTCGGCCCCAGTTTAATCAGATAATCGTTGCTCCGCCATGCCAGCAGAATACCCAGACTACCGCTTGCCAGCGCCAGCAGGATACTTTCCGTCAGCAATTGCCGGACGAGCCGCCAGCGCCCTGCGCCTAGCGCCGCGCGCACCGCCA
>JAFMRP010001502.1 GCA_017354095.1 Ktedonobacteraceae bacterium | reverse complement strand
TTCGACCTGCCACAGTTGACGCAGCCAGGAGTTGAACTCGTCGACCTCGGCCAGGCGCGACAACTGTCCGGCATAAGTGAGTTGATTGTCCTCACGCGCTTCGCTCAGATAAGCGAGAAACTTGCCGCGAAACAGCCGGCTCAAGACTTTGACCGGCAGGAAGAAACCCGGGCGGCAGGCGATCCACTGAGTGTGGTCGGCAGATAAGCCGCCACCTGGAACGACGCAATGCAGGTGCGGATGATGTTGCAAGGTTTGTCCCCAGGTATGAAGCACGCAAAAGAAGCCGATCCCGACGCCTAGATGCCGTGTATCGGCGGCGATCTCCAGCAAGGTCTCGGAAGTCGCACGAAACAGCAAGTCATAGATGACTCGTTTGTTCTGCAGCGCCAGTGCAGAGAGCTGCTCCGGCAAGGTAAAGACCACATGGAAATACTCGACGGGCAGCAACTCATCAGCGCGCGCTTGCATCCACTCGGCCCTGGCTGCAGCCTGGCACTTGGCGCAATGGCGATTCCGACAGCTGTTATAGGCGATCTGCTGATAGCCGCACTGATCGCACTGTTTAAGATGACCGCCCAGGGCAGCGGTCCGACAAGCCGTGATGTCCTCAACCACACGGCGCTGCGCAGCAGGGAGTGAATCAAGAAAAGAGGCATCGAGGCTGCGAAAGATATCGGCCAATTCCAATTTCCTTTCGTTCATAGCTTCGGCTCCAAAGTCAGATTGGTCGGCAGCAGGTCTAGTGGGCTGGTGGTTGAGCCAAGCGCCAGGTTGGAGACATGAAGATAGATCGCCGTTGTCCGCAGGCTGTTATGACCAAGTAGTAGTTGAATGGTCCGCAGATCTGTGCCCGCTTCCAGCAGATGAGTTGCGAAGCAATGGCGCAGGGTGTGTGGGGTAACTGGTTTGGAAAGCCTGGCAGCCACGGCCGCTTTTTGACAAATCCATTCGATCCCATTGCGAGAGATGGGATATCCCGGCCTGTCTCCGATAAAGAGATAGGGGTGAGGTTTGTAGACCTTCCAGTATTTCCGGAGCAACTCGAGCAACTTGGGAGAGAGCATGACAAAGCGATCTTTGCGCCCTTTGCCTTGGCGCACGGCAATCATTTGTCTACCGCTGTCGATATCTGAAACCAGCAGAGCGGCAGCCTCGGAAACACGCAGGCCCGTGGCATAGATCGTCGCCAGAATGGCGTGATGCTTAAGATTGGTGGTGGCTTTAAGCAACGCATGAACTTCTTCCTGACTGAGAATGAGGGGCAGTTTTTTGACGCGCTTCGGATAGGGGATGAAATCGATCATCCACTTGCGCCCGAGTGTCTGCTGGTAAAAGAAGCGCAAAGCGCAAACTGTTTGGACCAGTGTTCCCCAGCAGTCTTCCCGTTGCTGTACCAGGTAAAGTTGGTACTCGCGGACGTGAGCCGGTGTGAGCAGGTCGGGAGACTTTCCAAAGTGCCCGGCAAAGTGGGCCACGCAACGGACATAAGCTTCAATAGTGTGCGGAGAGTAATTGCGGATTTGCATATCCTCAATCATCTTTTGACGCAATGCGGACATAGAGACTCCTTTTGATGAAGGTTGAAAGTGAATCGATCTATGGTGGGAAACAGCGCGGCGCTGTTGGATCGGATTCCGGTGGGATGATACTGGGAGAGATCGCGGTCAATAGAGGAAGGTGATGGCGGGGCTCAATTGTTGATGGGAAGGCTTATTGTGACGGGCGCGATTACTGCACAGAAGGATTTCGAGATGGGCGGATCGCGGCTACTGCGAAGCGGTTTAGTTCAAATCGACTTATGTTGAGTACGCAGTAATGTGAAGTTGGCATCAATCGGCGTCTATAGCAGTAGTATTT
>JAFMRP010000374.1 GCA_017354095.1 Ktedonobacteraceae bacterium | reverse complement strand
TCGCCATCTCCTTGTTGTACAGATGTTCTTTCCCAGTGTAGCACGCAGGGCCTGCCAGGGCAAGCGATCCACCGAATGGGTCTGCGCGCAATGGTGGGCCAGGCACTGAGCTCTCCTCAAGAAACACTCAAAAGGAGGAGAAAACTTGCTGTACGGCCAGAAAGTACCGGGAAAAATGCTTGACTTTTAATAGGGCAGCGAGTACACTCTTTAGCAGTTACAGGCTTACTGTATATTGGTTCAGCAAAAGCATGATTATACAGCAATATTTAGGAGGTGAGTTCTATGAAAGAAATGCTTATCAGCAGCGCGCATGGTGCGAGAAGCCGCGGAACTCATCTATCAAACGAAGCATAGCAAAGAAAGCTGATTCCGCATTGATAGCCACTGTGGCTTGGAGTGATCAGAATTTGCACTCAGCCATTTTTTCTCGTCTTCAACTCTCCCACTATGCACGAGTGCTCCCCATGAACATAGCATCTATGCGACAGACACAAAGGTCGTGACATGCGAATTCCTTGCAGACACATTTTATTATTGAGTGCACGTAAGCAGCTATGCGCGATGCAAGAAAGGTAAAGTCCACGTGTTGAACGCAGCACTTCCTGGCTACTCAGCAGATGAACGACGACTACCTCAGGGAGAGGAGGTGAGAGCATGAGAGGAAAGCTACGCGATAAGCGTGCCGCTGAGAAACGCGACTACTTCAAGCGCGAGACGATCGAACGACGCCGCCCTGGCAAGCGCACTCGTCCCGCCAGGCATGAAGCAGATGATTATGAGCTGGAGAATTACGAGCCTGGCGAAGATGAAATCGTGGACGAGGAAGAGGAGATTGAGATCGAGGTCTCTCCCAACAGAATACAGCCCAAGAAAATCAAGCGGTAGGAGCGCAGTTGCGCTCCTACCCCCTCAACCGCAATTTTTTACATTACAGCTATGTGCACGTCGCCTCTACACTCAGGGAATGTTCACTTTGGGGAACATGCGGCGTGCGATCACCAGGCGCTGGATCTGAGCGGTGCCTTCGAAGATATCGAAGACCTTGGCATCGCGAAACCATTTATGGATAAACTGTTTCAGTTCCGAGTCCTCGCCCGGAGCTGTGATGCGCACCGCGGCGGCGGTCACCTTCATGACCAGGTTGCCCGCGTAAGCTTTGCACATTGATGCCTCTCTGGAATTGGGGATGCGTTGATCGGCCATCCAGGCTGCGCGCCAGACAAGATAGCGCGACATTTGTAATTCCTGCCGTAGTTCCTCCAGTTCTTGCTCTATATCGTGTCGTTTATGCGCGGGATAGCCACGTGGCAATTCTTCTTTTACCCACTGACACGCGGCTTCATAAGCAGCACGAGCGATGCCTACCGCCAGAGCGCCGACCATGGGACGGGTTGCATCGAGCGTGCCCATAGCGGCTTTAAAGCCTCCAGCGCGTGTATCTTTCTGCCGTCCGGCCAGCAGGTGATCTTTGGGGATGCGGCAATTTTCGTAGATCAATTCGGCCGTTTGCGAGGCACGCAGGCCCATTTTCTCCTCGATGCGGCCAACAATCAGGCCGGGCGTGCCTTTCGGCACAACAAACGGGCGGATGCCCTCGCGCCCCTTACGCTTATCGACTGTGGCGAAAGTGATTACCAGGTCAGCTCGCGCCCCGTTGGTGATGTAGTGTTTGTGGCCATTGAGCACCCATTCGTCGCCATCCAGGGTGGCGGTCGTTGACATGCCCGCGACATCGGAGCCAATTCCAGGTTCGGTTAGCGCCAGAGCGCCCCAGTGCAGCTGACCATCCATGAAGGGGCCAAGGAAACGCATCTGCTGCTCTGGTGTGCCATTCGACAGGATGGGGGGAGCGGCCAGGCCAGGGCCGGGAATAGCGGTCGACAGGGCGGCATCGCCCCAGGCCATTTCCTCTTGAGAGAGCATCGAAAGCATATTGCTCTGATTCTCTTCGCCTTCGCGAGCCTGAGCGCGGGCCTGCCCTGCCGAGCCCGCCCAGAAGCGCTTCTGCATATTCCAGAAAAACGACTCAGGGATTTGTTCCGTGCGCTCGCACTCCAGGGAGATCGGTCGCATCTCTTCTACAGCGACCTGGTGAGCGTAGTCACGAAACTCTGTTTGCGCTTTGCTGAGTGTGAAATTGATCATGGCGAGTTACTCCATTGTCGCTGCATTGCGCATCCACATCTCGGCGGGATGGTCCTGCATAAAGCCGGCGCCGCCCATGACCTGAACGGCATCGATCGTGGCCGACTTGCCAATCTTGAGCGCCTGATTCTGTGCCGCCTCGGCATCGCGCACCAGCGTGGTCGCGTCGACATCGCGATCCCAGCTAGTTGCGGCATTCCAGAGCAGGAGGCGGGCGGAATCCAGATTCATGGCCATTTCCGCAAGTATGAAGGCAATACCTTGATAGGAGACGATGGGGCGGCCAAAGGCGATGCGTTCCTCTGCGTACTGGCCGGCATATTCGAGAGCGGCGCGGGCCGTGCCACAGGCAACACCAGCCCGCAGGATAGCATAGAGCGTGGCGGCACGTACGGCCCCCGTAGTGCTGGCCAGCATGGCATCGGCAGGGATACGAACATCATCGAGGGTATAGGAGGCGCTGGGAACGGCCAGCAGCCCTAGCTTATGCGTCTCCGGCACTGTCTTCAGACCCTCCGCGCCGTGCGGGAGCACGAAGGCGTAGATATCTTCGCCACCTTCCTGCCGGGCCAGCAGCACACGCAGGCTGGCCTGTTCGCCATGAATGACGTCGCGCTTTGTGCCACAGAGAATAACATGCTGACCATCGCGGCGGAATGTCGTGCTGATCTCGGAGAGAGAGTAGCCACCGGTTCGTTCGGCAAACGCCAGGCAGCCGCGTTCAGCGGAGTTGCCATAGCCGAAGGGAGAAATATGCGTTTCGCACTGCTGTTCGTTACCGGCCAGAGCCACTGCTACCGGTCCCATCAGTGAGCCGATGATGTTCATCGCCAGCCCGCCGTCGCCAAAGCCAAGTTCCTCAGCAATCAAGGCATAGGCCATCGCTTCAATGCTACCCGAGCCTCCATATTTTTCGGGGAAGGGAGTTGTGAGGCCCGTTTGAGCAAGCGTCTGCGTCAGTGCGGGAGAGAGATCGCCGCTACGCTCAGCGGACCTGCCCTGGGCTCGCAGATGATCAACAGCGATACTGCGGGCCAGGTGACGAATCTCTTCCTGCTCTTCTGTGGGGGCAAAACTGAGCATGATCACTCCTTACACACGCTTACGCAGCCGCTTTGCTGCGCAGCAGTATTCATGATGCTACAGAAGAGGATACATTGTTTGTACCAATCATTGTACGTTGCGCGCGCGATTCAGCGCAAGGGCTTTCTCAGGATTTGTTTCACGGCTGGAGCGCATATGTGCTCAAGGGATCAAGCGCACGGCTTCGCCAAAGGGTACCTCGTCAATGGCGATGCCGCCAGGAGTGAGCACCCAGAGCACAGGCTGGGCCGGAGGCTGATCAGGAAAGGTGCCGTAGCCATCGGTCAGGTAGATATACAGAGTAGGGTGAAGGTCGGCCTGCTCCTTTTCCACCGCGTCAAAGAAGGGACGGAAATCGGTACCCCCGCCGCCAACGGGCTGAGGCAGATTATCGGCGGCACTGAGGGGATACGGGCCAGAGCAAGCGGCATCGACGTAGTAGAGCGAGGCGGTAATATGCGGATAGGCATTGAGGATACCAGTAACTTCGCTCAAGAACAGCGACATTTCCTGCTGGCCGATAGAGCCGCTGGTATCGACGGCGACATAGACATGCACACTCTCGCCGGACAGCGCCTCCAGGTACAGTCCCTGGCCGATGAAGCGGCGGTCATAGCCCTGAAAATCGGTGGGGGTCTGTACCAGGAAACGCCAGAGATAGGAGCGCCAGTCGAGCTGAGCCGGGCTGAGGCTGGTCAGTTCACGCAGAATGCCGGCGGGGAGGGTTCCCTGTCCCACCGTTTCCTGTACTGCTCGCGCCTGGTTGAGCGCGTGTCGCCAGTATTGAGAGAGGGCGGTATCGTCCTCACCCACGCCATCGGCTGGCAGCAGTAGATCGCCGAATTTCAGTACAGGAAGGTCTTTGAGCTGGCTTTGCAGCAAGTGGTAGATCTCCTCCACGCTCAGATGCTCCAGGTTCTTGTCGCGCACGTGACCGTCCGGCAGCGCAAAGCCATCCAGCGCAAGAATCATACCATTCACCACGACATCGGCGGCGATGTTCCAGAGCAGGGGCTCACGCGAGCCACGGCGCGGCACATGCAGCAGAGCGGCATGCAACACCTCGTGGGCCATGATGCCCAATCGCTCGCGGGGTTTGAGCTTGCGCCAGAATTGCTCATTGATAAAGACATCGCGCCCATCGGTGGCTGCGGTGGGGACTGCTTCACTGAACAGGATGCGGGCAAAGAGCGCCAGCGTCGCGAAGAAAGGCGAGCGCATGCGCAGTTGCAGAATGACGGCGCTTACCTGTCGTTGTAGCTCTTCACGCGGCTCCATTGTTGAATGACTCCAGCATTGCTATGAAATCTTTAAACATTTTTTGCAGGCGCGGATCATGCTGCGCAAGCGTAGCCAGCTTTCCCAGTTCATTACGCGAACGAGCCAGGCGAAAGAGATCGGTGGCGAACAGTTGTATCCATTCCGAGCTGGCTTTATCGCTGATCCATTGAAAGGCATGCAGGCTTTCCTGCACTGAGTTGGAACGCACCGTCAGCGCAATGGTAGTGGCGTAGCGTACCGAAGGCTCCTTGGGAAAGGGGATATTCTCTCCACGGCCATGCAGGATGGCCTCCACATTGGGTAGCTGCTTATAGAGAGACACGAAGGCCGCGAATTCGGCGGCAGTGGCGGCCCCTATGACGGGAGTGATATCTAGGCCAATTTTGTAGAGTTGATTCGCGATCATCCAGGAGCGAGGCGAGGGCCAGGCGGGCTGCTGTGGGTCTAGTTTGTGCAGGAGAGCAGGACGGAACGAGAGGAACGCCAGAATCTGCTCATGAATGCCCTGGCCCAGCGCGTAGGCTTTGAAGCTATCGAGGTGCGGCTCAACCGCCAGGTGGATGAAGCGATTGGCCAGCGGGGCGGGCATATCGAAGACGGAGGCACGATCCTCTTTGCGATTGCCTGCGGCCCAGATAAACCAGCCTTCGGGAACCGAATAGGAGCCAACGCGGCGATCAAGGATCAGCTGCTGCGCGATTCCCTGCATGGCGGGGGGCGCGAGATTGAGTTCATCGAGGAAGAGGATGCCGCGCCCCTCGCGTGGCAGAAACTCTGGAGGATACCAGCGCGCGATACCATTATCAGCCACCGGCAGGCCACGCAAGTCGGTTGGAGCCAGTTGTGAGAGGCGCACATCGATCAGTTCCAGGTTATAGTTCCGGGCTGTCTGCGCCACGATGCTCGATTTGCCAATGCCGGGAGGCCCCCAGAGCATGGTACTTAACATGAGTTTATGCTCTACGAGTTTGTGCAGATAGTGGGACAGGGCTTCTGGTGTCATTTATTTTCCTCAGAGTTACTGCTCTGTCAAACTTCGTGTGACGGGTGCGCTACCTCTTGTCCAGACCGCCAACGCCGAGTCTCTTGTCCAGACGGCCAACGACGCTTTTGCGTCTGGCTGCGCCCAGGCCGTCTGCAAGGAA
>JAFMRP010001501.1 GCA_017354095.1 Ktedonobacteraceae bacterium | reverse complement strand
CGAGCCGCAGCAGGACAGCCGGCGCAATGATGATACACGCCTGCGCAATGATCATGAACGTCGAAGCAACGATGATACATGCCAGGACGAGGCGGTACAACAGGATGAGGCGGTGCGACCGGGCGAAGATAACCCACAGGACCCAGGTGAGCCGATTCTTGCTTATCAGGAGCCGCATGCTGCTCCGGTTGTTCTGTCGCCCCAACATCATGAAGCCACGCCAGCGGTTGCCATCCCGGTCGCCAGCACGACCGAGGTGCCACCCCACGTGCCGGCAAGTTGGCCGAAGCGGGCGGCAAAATTTCCCTGGTTCAAGTGGCTGCCCACAGCAGGTCTGTTGCTCATCATCCTGCTCCTTGGCAGTATGATCATACTTGCCCAGACCGTCCATCCCACGGTAACGCCGGAGATCATGCCGAGCCAGGTGCATCAACCTGTTGTCTCTGCTCCGGCGGCTGCTCCTGCCGATGAACTGCTCTCTCCACAACAGCTCGACCAGTTGGGATGGACGAAGGCCGGGCTCTCCCAGAGTGATGCGGTCGCGGCACAACAGACCGCCTCCTCATTTGTGGAGCGGGAAATGAGCTACGACTATCGCAACATCGGCACGCCCGACAAGCACGCTGGCACGCTGACCGCCGCGACTTTTCTCCTGACGCCCGGCGCCCGTGTTCGCTTCCAGCAGAACGATGTACGCATGATTGATAATACCCTCTACAACAAGATACGCGCCGAGCAGATCATCAGACGAGTCATCAATACCCATCCGAAGCTGATCCGGTTTGAGGAGGTGTCGCTTCAGCAACAACCACACCAGTTTGCCTGGTTCAACGTCTCTTTCGCCCACTTCCAATCCAATCTGGAACGGGCAACCGGTAAGCGCGTTGAGGGCCTGGAACTCGATCCCACATCTCGACAGCCGCGCGCCTACCAGATGATGGTTGTGTTGATGCACGTGCCATCTGAGCCACAAAACTCGACGGCATCGCTGGAGAATATGGATTGGCTTGTCAATGCGTATGATCTCAGCACCGAGAAGCCGCTGGCTATCGAAACGTCTCCCGCGTTGTAGCAGTGCACGGCGTAGTACACTGCCGATCGGAGGTTGGGGCTGTACAGCCCCAACCTCCTTTTTGTACCATTGCTTTTGGTCCTTTATTTCGCGTATCATATAGTTGGATTGTCGAAGTGAATGTAGTAAATCAAAGTAGAAAGGATCCCCATGAGCTCATCCTCACTGCAAGAGCCCGTGGCTGAAGCAGCTCACACCTCATCTGGCAATGGCTATCAATGGACCGCTTTGTCCGTTACGACCGTAGGCGCTTTGCTGGCCTCTGTGCAGGGCTCGGCGCTGCTGATTGCGCTCCCCAATATATTAGAGGAGTTAAAAGTATCTTTCTTTGTTATTATGTGGGTTCTTATGTCCTATCTACTCATATTAACCGTCTTCACGCCAATTGTTGGCCGTCTGGCGGATATGTGGGGACGTAAGCTTCTCTATAATATCGGCTTTATCACGTTTACTGTTGGCTCGCTGGTGGCGGGTATCTCTCAGCCCCAGTTTCACGGGGCCGATCTGATCTTTGGCCGTGTCATCCAGGGATTGGGCGGCGCGCTCCTGGTGACCAATTCGACCGCTATCGTGACCGATGCCTTTAAAAAGGGGCAGGTGGGCCTGGGCCTTGGCATTAACCAGATTGCTGGCGCGGCTGGCTTTCTGCTTGGCCCGATTATTGGTGGCCTGCTTACACAGTGGTCATGGCGCTGGGTCTTCCTGATCAATGTCCCCATCGGCATCTTCGGAGCCCTGTGGGGCATCTGGCGGCTGCGTGAGCCGGTGCGCCCGAAAGCTCACCAGCAT
>JAFMRP010001500.1 GCA_017354095.1 Ktedonobacteraceae bacterium | reverse complement strand
TCGGTCAGGCGTTGGGCTTGCAACACCAGGACATCGAGTCTCGGGAAAAGCTCATTCACATCGTCCCACGGGATAATCCGCATGGGGCTCGATCCAAGAACCGAGCGCCTCAGACTATTCATGTGTCAGGTTCGCTGATGCGACTCTATGCCGAGTATCTGGTCGCCGAGATCCAGGACATAGTGAGCGATTATGTCTTTGTCAACCTCTGGCGGGAGCCAATCGGAGAGCCGATGTCGAGCAAAGGCGTTGAAGATTTGTTCCGACGTCTGAGGAGGAAGACGGGGATCGACGTTCATCCCCACCTGCTCCGCCACACGCACGCCACGGAGTTGATCCGTAGCGGCTGGAGCGCGGCCTATGTGCAGCGTCGCCTGGGGCACTCGTCGATTCAAACAACCATCAACACCTACACCCATTTGACGGACGAGGACCTCAAGAAAGCCTACGAGGAGTTCTTGGTGACGAAGGAGGCGGACCATGAGTGAACCCATCGCCTCCTGGTCAGAGACGAAACTGGACCGCTGGCGGAGCGAACTCACAGGATTTTGGGCTCAAGACACCTGGGATATGTTTGCCTCTCCGGAGGAGGCTCCCCGACTTTCGGTCTGCACAAGAGAGAGTTGTCGGTACCTCACGTTCGAATGCGCCTCGGAATCGGTTAAGACAGAGATCAAATACGCCTGTTACCAGAAAATACGCCGCGGTGAGTGGGCCTTTGGAGCCGCTCTGTCTACACATCTCCGCCCATTCTTGCAGTGGGTGAAGGAGACGATCCCCTCCTCGACGAATTCACTTTTGGAGCGGGCGCTCTCCGAGTGGAAGATATCCTTCCTCACCTACCGGGCGGAGCGAGGGCTGATAAACGAGCGGTGGTCAGAACAGCTCTTGAGTACACAAGTCAGCAAGCGATATCGCTGCCCGTATCCAGTGATAGGACGCCTGACACAGATCTACCGGTTGCTGGAAGAGACCTACGATGAACGGCCTGAGTACGAGAAGGATGTCTGGGACCTGCGCAAGCTCGGCAGGGCCGCCAACGGAGCACATAGTCGATACACATTGAACTTCAGTGTCATTCATCAGCCCTGGTTGCGCCAGTTGGCAAAGATGTTTCTGAAGTATCGCCTTACGTCCTTCTCAGAAGGCAACTGCCGGCACATGCTGTGGGCGTTCTCGTTGTTCTCGGACTTTCTCGAGAAGGAGCATCCACACCTGCAGGCCAGCGCAGTCAATCGTGCGCTGGTGCTGGAGTACTACGCATTCCTGACACGAAAGAGACTGACGACAGGTTCGAGGAAGCGCGCTATCATAAATCTGCGCATCATTCTGGAGGTCTCGACCCGCGAGGGGTGGGCGCCGTTTCCTCGAGAAGCAATCATTTTTGAAGACGATCTTCCACCCGAGGCGCAGAGGGTGCCTCGCTACATTCCCGACGACGTTCTGGATCAACTCTTCAAACATCTGGGTGAGCTTGACGAGCAGATGCAAGCGATGGTGTTGGTCCTCTATGAGGTGGGCATGCGTGTTGGCGAAATGCTGACACTGCCACTGGACTGCCTGCTTCAGGATACGGCGGGAGGGTGGTGGATTCGCTACGACCAAGGCAAAGTGCGGACAGAGCACACTCAACCAATCTCACGTGAGACGGCCGCGCTCGTGCAAAGAGAGCAGCAGAGAGCGCGCGTCGCACTTGGCCCTGGCGCGCGGATACTCTTTCCTGGACCGAACTGGAAGAACATCAAATACCATGCCTTCGTGCGGGCAATTAACTATCTGGCCGTACGGAAAGATATACGCGACAGCACGGGGCACATCTGGCGTTTTCAACCACATCAGTTTCGCCACACCTTCGGGACTCGGT
>JAFMRP010001499.1 GCA_017354095.1 Ktedonobacteraceae bacterium | reverse complement strand
GGCCCCCGTGGTTTTTGCCCGGAGTTGCGGGGCCGGCGCGTGTGACAAGCACAGTGATGAGGACGGTAGCAAGAAGAGCCAGAACGATTACGCCTGCGATAATCGTGATCGTGAGGCGTGAAAGACGAAGCATAGTACCTCCTCGTACTCATTCTTTCACACACTACAAAGAACACCTTCACACAAGGACGATGCTACACAGCACTGCTACTCAGGAAGTGGATATCGTGGTACGGCTAACGCTCATTAGCATAACATATAGATTATCGGATTGTCCACGTCTTGTTCTTTTTCGTACGATCTATTATGCTAATACAGTAATATAAAATGTTCCAGTTTCTCCTGATAACTGGATGGAAAATCGAAAAAGGCTCTGCTTTGTAGTGCTGGAGGAGAGAAATAAATGATATACGAAAGGTGGAGGGAGTATGACTAATTGGGATATTTTACGTAACAGCCAGATTATTGATCTCTCAGTGGTTGTCGCGCCAGATCTGCCCTGCACATGGCCAACGGCAATGGCTCATGTTACGAAAGTCTGGAACTACTACGCGCCATTGAACGAGCGCCAGGGAGCGGTCCCCAGCACAGCCCCCTTCCAGACTCGCTTCTGGATTATCGATGAGCACTGTGGCACTCACTTTGACGCACCGACCCATTTTATTCCCCCTCCTGACTCTCAATTGCCGTGGGCCAGCGATTCTGGCCTGCAGACGGGCGACAAAGTGCCGATTGAGGATCTCACCGGGCCAGCGGCCGTCCTGGATCTCACGTTCCTGGCTGGACAGGGGAAGCCGGGAGAAAGCCCATGGATCACTGAAGAGCACATTAAGGACTGGGAAACGCGTCATGGGACGCTTCAGCCGGGGGAAGTAGTTCTGCTGCATACAGGGTGGGACGCCCACTACGTTACCGGGCAGCAGGGAGAGGCGTATTGCAAGGGGCCGCTGGTTTTCCAACAAGGACCAGGCTGGCCCGCGCCCAGCGTCGGAGCCGTGCTCCACCTTCACGAGCGTGGTGTACGCTGCCTCGGCATCGACGCACCGAGCATCGGCGCGACTCATGATGGGGTTCCGGCGCACCAGGAAGGGCTGAGCCGCAACATGCGCTACATCGAACAGCTGACTAACCTGCAGCAGCTCCCGCCTCGCGGGGCATATTTTCTCTTTCTGCCAGTCAAAGTGGTGGGCTCTACTGGAGGGCCTGGCCGGGCTATCGCTCTGCTCGAAACATGAGCCTTCGCGCGATGTGATATGCTTTTCAGGTGGAAACTATCTGAAAAGCATACAGCCCGGCGTAGAGGAGAGAATAATAATGCACAGCAGCCAGCAAGTCTGGATGATACCATCGGGGGAAGTCAGGCTTACAGAAAACAGTGTGCATGTATGGCGCGCGGCCCTGGATGTACCGCTCTCCAGCGTACATCATTTGCGGCAAGCACTCTCTCCAGACGAAGTGACCAGGGCTGAGCGCCTGTATTTTGAGCGGGATCGCCAGCGCTGGATCGTTGCTCGCGGCCTGCTACGTACACTACTCGGGCACTATACCCATACCGACCCTCGGCTCATCACATTCACGCTAAATGATTATGGGAAGCCGGAGATCAACTTCCCGCTGCAGAGGCCGCTGCTGCGCTTTAATATATCGCACTCGGCCGATATCGTCCTCTACGCCTTCGCGCAGCAACGCGCCCTTGGCGTTGATGTAGAATATATGCGCTCCCCCGTCGAATACGATGAACTGGCCAGGCACAGCTTCTCAGCCTATGAGCAAGGAATGCTCCGCGATCTTCCCCAGGAACAAAAGCATCAAGCTTTTTATCATTGCTGGACCCGCAAAGAAGCCTACATCAAGGCACGCGGCCT
>JAFMRP010001498.1 GCA_017354095.1 Ktedonobacteraceae bacterium | reverse complement strand
GCGGTATCTGGTATGCTGACAGGCCTATCGGCGATGGCTGTGGCGAAGATGCGCCGCCCATATAACACGCTGAACAACGTAGTGCTGGCGGCTACTGCCGCGCTGGTGCTGGCGCGCCCGCTGGGGCTCATGGTGCAGCGCTATGTGACGACGCAAACTCCCAATGCTTCTATGAGCATCGTTGATGTTACCCGCAAAGAGATTTTTGGGGCTGTGGCTCACTTTGTTCATACTGATAACCCAGAGGCGGCGGGGCTGTTCTCCTAGTAGCTATGGGGGCGTGGGCTGTGTGGTGAGCCCATATATTAAAACGATGGGAAGGATAAGACTGTGGAGATAGATCGCAACCGTTTTTTAGTAGAGACGTCCTGGCTGGCCGAGCATCTGCAAGATCCGCGCCTGCGTATTGTGGATATGCGCGGCTATGTCCGTACCGTCACGCAGGCGGATGGGAGGCAGGAGGCGTCCTATGAGGGCGCGCGAGAAGAGTATGAGCAGGGGCACATCCCCGGCGCGGTATACATTGACTGGACCAGTGATATCGTCGATCCCGAAGAGGCGGTAGAGGCGCAGGTGGCACGGCCAGAGCGCTTTGCCGAGACGATGAGCCGCCTGGGGATTGGGGATAATCACCTGGTAGTAGCCTATGATTCGCATCCAGCCTCGCAGTTTGCGACGCGGCTCTGGTGGGCGCTCAACTATTATGGGCATAGCCAGGTGGTTGTTTTAAATGGTGGTTTTCCAAAATGGACGAAGGAACAGCGCCCTCTTGATAAGGCCGTTCCAACCTACCCATCTGCCACCTTTACACCAAAGGTGCAGCCACAATTGCGCGCCACTGCCGACGAAGTGCTCACATTTATTCAGCAGCCGGGCATCAAGTTGATTGATGCGCGCGATGCCGGGCAGTACAGCGGGAGCACGGTGCGTGGGCACGGTCGTCCGGGCCATATTCCGGGCGCGGTTAATATTCCGCGCGAGGAATTAATTGACCCCGCGACGGGCGAGTTCCGCAGCAATGCAGAGCTACAGCGGGCGTTCGCCGATGCGCATATAGCACCGGAACAGCGCGTCGTGGCTTATTGTAACGGTGGGGTTGCCGCGACCGTTGTGCTATTTAGCCTGGCGATGCTTGGTTATCCTAACCTGACAAACTACGACGGTTCCTGGAATGAATGGGGGGAGCGCCAGGATCTGCCAACAGAAGTATAGACTGTAGGCAACAGACGATGCACGAGCACGATTTTGATCAATCGCCAGAAACGGCACCGGAAGACCTGCTTGACCTCAACGAGGTGATGCAGGCCTTCGGTATTTCAGAGTGGAAAAATCTAGGACCAGACCAGTTCGCGCGTGGTGATAGTCTGACCCTGCTGGTCGAAGTCCAGGGGCAGCGCTACAGCCTGCGTGAACGTCCTGAGGGCATGCTGGGCGAGGATCTGCGCCATCGTTACGCTTTCAGACGTTATCTGAGGCAAGCTGGTATTCCCATTCCTGATCTCTGGTTGACTTCTGGCGGTGAGCCGGTGGTAATGAGAGGTGAGGATGCCTTCGAGTTGCAGCGCTGGCCCGGTGGCGAGTTATTTGGTACCGGGCATCCTCGTCATTTCGACTGGATTGAGGCTGCTGGTGGTATGCTGGGGCGTCTCCACCACGTCTCGCGTGGCTATAAAGAGAGCCCGCATCGCTGGCCGTCCGAGGTGCGTATGGGTGCGATGGTGCAGGGCTGGCTCAACCTCGCGCGCGCGAAAGCGGATGAGAGCGAGATTCAGGCCGTCGCTGCGGCACTGTCTCACTGTGTAGACCAGTGGGAGATGGCGCTGCCGGCTGCCATGATGTCAATTGGAGCGGGTGGAGATCTGCCA
>JAFMRP010001497.1 GCA_017354095.1 Ktedonobacteraceae bacterium | reverse complement strand
AAATCAATGCTCGACCAACGCAGAGCCAGCAATTCACCACGACGCATCCCAGTGACCACTGCTACAGTCAGCAGCACCTCTAAACGATGCCCCCGCGCCTGCTCCAACAATGCACGAGCCTGATGAAGCGTCAGCGGTTTCACATCACGCTTCACAACACGAGGAGGCTTTACAAGCTCACATACATTCCGCGACACCAAATTCCAACGTACAGCATTCGCCAACGCCAAGCGCAAGACACCATGCACCTCATGTACCGTCTTAGATGAAAGCCTCTCCCCTAGCTTTGTATAAAACCGCCGCACTTGTTGAGGTGTGAGCTTCTTCAACCAGATGTGCCCCAGATCAGCGACCACATATTTAACAAGCTTCTTGTATTTCACATAGGTACTAATACGAAGATTATCCCTATGAACATTCTCTATCCAATCAATCAAGTAGTCACCAAGCTTCTGCTGTTTTCCGGTTGCTAGTGTCCCTTCTTCTATTTCTCTTTGAACTTGTCGAAGCTTCTGTATTCCTTCACGCTCTGAACCAACATAGAACTGTTTTCGCTTTCCATCCTCAATATAAACTTGCACAACCCAGCGTCCATTTTTACGCTGAAACACCGACCCTTCACCACGAGCACGCCGTCTTGATTTCGCCATAGGCTCCCTCCTTTTACTGTTCACACTGCTTCAGCCACTCTTGCAAAGAGCTAGGATGTATACGGCGCACACTTCCCAACATAACTGTTGGCAAGCCCTGACGATAGATCAGGTTATAGACCGTCTGGCGGCACACTCCCAACTGAATAGCCACATCAGCCACACTCAACAACAAAGGCTGAGCAACATATGTCCTCTTACGTCTTGCCATAGGCCACCTCCCTTCATTGCCAGCTAGCCAACCGCCTGCAATTGTTTCCGCTGATAATCCCAAATGTTAATCACCCGCCTGGACAAGCGCCGATCTTCCGCCAGCGCCTCTAGTAGCACTTTCCGCTTGAGTCTCTGATAGCCCTCATACTCCAAAGCCCGCGCCTCCTCCACGATATCTGCCAACACGAGCCGCTTCTGCTTTGTCCATGCCTTCTCGTTGCACTGATCCACCTCATCCAACGCCGCCGCCACCTCTGCATAGCGCTGCTGCTTGTACTCCTTCACCCGTTCGGCCTCTTCCACCGCCTCACACCGCTCTACCAGCCGCCAGCCGCGCCGCTCTTCCGTCTCTTCCCCTTCTATTGGCTTGCTATTGTCCTCTTCCTCTGACTCTTCCAGACCCGCAAACAACCGCTTGCGGAGATCAGCGACCCGCGCCGGAAAGAACCCATGAGAGTAGCAGATACGATGTGCTTTGCTCGTGACCTCTTCCGTGAACGTCTGCATCTCTGTATGCGCCTGTCCCTGCTCATCTTCGACCACCACCAGCCGCTCACGCTGTACCTGACGCCTCCCCCGCTCGCCAATGGTGACCGCTTTCGTCAGATACTTGGTCACGTAGCCAATCGCCCGTGCATTGCGTATCCGCTCGATATGCACAATGCTCGCCTCCTTCTCATCGGCCTCTCCTCCCTTCAGCTTGCCCCGCGTGGCCGATATCCACAGCTCTTTGAGCACCGCATGCGGCAAGTAGTCCACTCCGTTGATCAGCAGATGCCAGTGGAAGCCGTTGCGCTCAAAATCGTGATGCCGCTCAAGCACCCCAAAGTACTCTACCAGGTATGCCTCACGCGCCCCAATGCGGCCCTTGCCCCGACCTTTCGAGCCACGCCGCAACGCTTGCAGAAACGTGGTCAGCGCTCGCCGCGCCTGCTCCACCGTCTTCCCCGCTTTCGTCAGCGTAAGAAAGAGCACCGGCTCAGCCTGCCTCACCAATTGCCGCC
>JAFMRP010001496.1 GCA_017354095.1 Ktedonobacteraceae bacterium | reverse complement strand
AAGAAAGGACATATTCTATGTGTGGTATCGCAGGCTGGGTAGACTGGGAGGAAGACCTGACCCACCATCGCGCAACGATTGAGCGCATGGCCAGTACCATCTGTCACCGGGGACCTGACGCGCAAGGAAGCTGGCTATCGCCGCGGGCCGCCCTGGCACACTATCGTCTTTTTGTGATCGATCCGCAAGGTGGTAAGCAGCCTATGACTTATCAGGGAAACTACGCGCTTACCTACAATGGAGAAATCTATAATTTTCGCGAATTGCGTAGCGAGCTGCAGAGTCGTGGGCATACCTTTCATACGCATTCCGACACCGAAGTGCTCCTGCACGCCTATGACGAATGGGGGGAGGATTGTGTACACCGTCTGAATGGTATATTCGCCTTTGGGTTGTGGGATGAGCAGAAACAGCAATTACTGCTCGCACGCGATCACCTGGGCGTAAAACCGCTCTTCTATGCACAGCGGGGCAGCGCCATGATCTTTGGTTCGGAGCTCAAAGTGCTGCTGGCCCATCCGCTGGTCAAAGCGGAGATTGACGCCAGGGGCATGGCAGAGGTGTTTGGTTTCCGGCGTATGCCAGGCTCGGGTGTGTTTCGCGACGTCTATGAGCTGCGACCCGGTCATATGGCGATAATTACACGCGAACGGACGCAGATCAGCCGCTACTGGGGCCTGCGCAGCGCTCCCCACACAGATGATCTGGAGACCACCACCGAGAAAGTACGCGCCCTGCTCGAAGATATTATCAAGCGGCAGTTAATCGCGGACGTTCCCGTGGTAACGATGTTATCCGGCGGCCTGGACTCAAGTTCTTTGACGGCGCTGACCGCCCGTGAGTTCCAGCGAGAGGGGAAACAGCTACATACGTACTCGATTGATTACGTGGGCAGTGCTGAGCACTTCCGGGGCAACGTGATGCGTCCCAGCCTGGACACGCCCTGGGTAGAACGCGTCGCCGGGCACGTCCATAGCCAGCACCATACAATCACTGTAGATACGCCTGAGCTGATCGAGGGGATGTTAGTGCCGATGCGTATGCACGATCTGCCGGCTACTGGCCAGCTAGAGACATCATTGTACTTGCTGTGCAAGGCGATGAAACAAGGGGCCACCGTGGCGATCTCGGGTGAGTCGGCCGACGAGGTCTTTGGCGGCTATCCCTGGTTCTACGACGAGCAGGCCATCAACGCACCAACGTTCCCCTGGTTTATCATGATGGGTCGTAGTATCAATGGTGCGCGAGCAATGACATCGTGGCTCTCCCCTGAAGTAGAGCAAAAGGCGCGACCGTTCGAACTTGTGGAGCAGATGTACCGGCAAAGCCTGGCCGAAGTGCCACGTCTGGAGGGCGAAGATCCCCGCTCAGCCAGAATGCGTGAAATATTCTATATGAGCCTTGTCAATTTCCTGCCGATGCTGCTTGACCGCAAGGATCGCATGAGCATGGCCGTCGGCTTCGAGGTTCGCGTGCCATTCTGTGATTATCGGCTGGTAGAATATGTGTGGAATATTCCAAACGAGATGAAGAGAGCGGGCGATATTGAGAAAGGTATATTACGGCGCGCTATGAGTGGTATTCTGCCGGAGGATGTGTTGTACCGGCGAAAGAGCGCTTATCCTTCGTCGCAGAATCCAAGCTATGTTGAGGAGACGCGCAAATGGGCGCTGCAGATTTTAAACGATGCCAACGCTCCCATTCAGCCTTTAGTCAATGCGGCATTGCTGCGCCGCATTGCGGAAGGGCAGGTACCACTGCCCGGCGAGGCAGCAGGTTTCCTCTACGAGCGGGTCATCCAGCTCAACGCCTGGTTGGAGGAGTACCATGTAGCGACGGTATAGTGGTGGTGTTTGGGGCAGGCCTG
>JAFMRP010000373.1 GCA_017354095.1 Ktedonobacteraceae bacterium | reverse complement strand
CTCGTTTTGACACTGCTAGAGGCGGGGATCTTTGTGCTGTCTGCTCAGGGAACCGTCAGCCAGCGTCTGCTGGCGCTTCCAGAACTGATGACGCGCACTCCCTCGTTACTGGCAATGCCTGTTGGCGAGCTACTCACCAGTACGATAGTAGCGTTACTGGTCGCCCAACCACTCTCGCTGATGGCCTACCTGCGGGCCGTTCACGCTGAACAGGAAGAGTACCACCAGCTCTATACCCCGCTAAAGGCCCTCACCAATATTCGCCAGGCAGCCGAAGTCTACCAGCAGGATACGGTAACAGCAACCGTCACCATTCAGGAAGAGCAGGTATCAATCCTGGACCTGATCCAGCAGCAGCATAGCCATCAATTGATCCTTGGAGTGCCCGGCGCCGGCAAGACGATGGCACTGCGCGTCTACCAGTATGAGTTGTCCAGCCGGCCCCTGCAACTGGCAAGAACACATGGCCAGATCCCGGTCTATGTGCCGATGAAAAACTACAGCCTCTTCCTCAAGGCAGCGTCCTCGAATAATGCATCGGCAACGATACTGGACTTCCTCTACGCCAGCGATCTGCCCGGCATGAACTATTTACGTCCCGAACTGCACCAATTGTCGCGCCAGGGACGGCTGATCCTGCTCTGCGATGGTTTAAATGAAATTGATAGCAACTACCTGGCCCAGGTCTGCGAGGAGCTGGTACAATGGATGCGCACGACACGCAATCGCCTGGTCATGACCTGCCGCGAAGTCGATTTTCGAGAGCAGCCGAGCTTTGTGCAGATGGTGGAAGAGGGGTATGCATCATGTATGGTGATCTATCCTTTGCAGCCCGAGCAGGTCAGCGAATTTGTGGAGCGCTACGTAGAACGACAGGATCGACACTGGCAGCACACCGCCGGGCAGATTTTGCATGTGATTGACCGCAGCCGCTTGCGCTACCACTGCACCAATCCAATGATGCTTTTTACCCTGATGGGCATTATTGACAAAATCGGGGTAGAGCGTGGTAAGCAGATCGATACACGGGGCCGCCTGCTGCGTGAGTATGTACGCCAGTTGATCGCCTATGAACAGCGCCAGGCAAAATGGAGCCGGGGAGCGCCAACCGAGCGCGAAGTGGTGCGTTTCCTGAGTGAGGTTGCCTGCGCGGCGCGCTGGGCCAATGATCGCAACGCCATTCAGTTGCGCGTCTCTACTCATGGCGAAGAGCTACCCAGTTTCCATGAATTGGCCGATGAATTGCGCACCTGGCTGGATGAGCATCCCCCCCAGGGACCATTTCTACTACCAAAAGACACCGAAGACGATGCTACAGCCACTGAGGAGTCACCCATTGATACATCACTGGTATTGCAATTTGCGCTAAGCGCTGCACTGGTAGATATCAGCCCGGGTGGCGTGCTGAGCTTCCGGCATGAGCTGATCGCCGAATATCTCGTCGCCGAGTATTTTTATCTGCTCGATGCCAGGCCTTCACAGAAGGCGACCGCCATACGGGAAGAATTATTGGAGGATATTGGCCGGTGGAGCGAGCCAGTAGCCATCTGGGCAGGGCTGATTGATAATCCACTGGCGCTGGCAGAGCAGTTTGGAGTGCTGGGTCGCACCAATCCCGCCTACGTTTTACAGGCTCTGGCACTGGGCCTGGTGTGCGTTGGAGTGCTCTGGACACCCCCTCAGGCCGAGGTACAGCGTACCGTGATATTACCACCAAGCGTTGAGGATGCTCTCTCAATAGCGGTGCGCAATCGCGCGGCACGCATGGAACTGGCGCGTATCTTCACCCGCTGCGCCGAAGAGGGTGGACAGGAGGTCTATCGCTCGCTACTGCCGCTATTGATGGTGGAAGGCGTCGACGAGCTGCTGGTACTGCTAGATCGGGCGGTCGTGCCAGATATGCTTTTCACCCAGCTGGCCGATGCAATTGATAATATTGCCTACGAGGCCCAGGTCAAGCGATTGACACGCGTGCTGGGACGTTTTGGACGCACCGTTATCCAACGAGCCAGTCAGCTAAGCCTACCCGCGCCCGGCAGAAGCACTCGACTACGCGCAGCCGCGCTGAACATTCTGGGCGGCACAGACGATTTGCAGGCGGTCGAACCCCTGACAGCTCGCCTGAGCGATGCCGAGAACTTTATTGTCGAACGAGCGACGAATGCACTGATCCGCCTTGGCCCCGACCTGAGCCTGAACCGCGTGCTGCAGGAGCTCAAAAATCGCACGCCTGCCCCGTTTATTCTACGTGTACACCGGGCAGCGCTGCTCATCATAGGACGCTTTCTAGATGAGCAGGATGTACGCCGCCAGGTTTCGCTGATGCAATTCCAGCACATTCTAGATGCGGTAGTTCCGGTCCTGACCTCAAATTATCAGGCTGAACCAGATGTACAGGAACTGGGACGCACACTCCTGGTACGCCAGGCCAGCAAAAGCGGCGACTTCAATGAGCGCGATAATCGCGGGGAACGTGTGATTGGCGCCCTCATCAGCTACCTGTCCTCGCAGAATGATGTCGCAACACAAAACGTGATCCTGGCACTGCGTGAAGTCGGTGCACCAGCTATCCCACGCCTGCTGGAACTGCTCAACCAGCCATCTGCACTGGTGCGCGAGCGCACTCTGGAGATCATAAAAACGATTCGCGATCAACGCGCGCTCCCGCACCTGCTACAGATGCTCAACGACGCATCGCCAGCCGTGCAGGAGCAGGCAGCGGAAGCACTGATATTTTATGCACCGGAGAGCATTACGGGACTGATCAACCTGGTACTTCATGATGAAAATGAGATGGTGGCTACACATGCAGCCGCGATCCTGGGAGAGATTGGCGAGATAGTCGTTGAACCACTCACCCAGGTCCTATTCCATGTCGTGCCTGCGCGAACACGCCTGCTCGTACAGGTTCTTGAGCATATCAGTGATCCACGCTGCGTGCCTGCGCTGATCATATTGCTGCAGCAGCCAGATCTGGAACCGCTACTGGTTGTCGCGATCGTGCGAGCATTGAGCCGTTTCGCCGATGAGCGGGCCGTTGCACCACTACGGCGGCTATTGGATTCAACCAACCCACGCATCTATGAAGAGGCGATCAATGCGTTGAGTCAGTTGGGACCGCTGGCGCTGGATGAATTAGTCACAGCCCTGGACACAGCGCAGGAAACAGCACAAACACAACGCATCCAGCGAGCTATTCTGGGCATGACGCCATTTCCAGGTGACCAGCTTATTGAGGCGCTGGGACGTGCCAGCGAGGCGCAGGCCCGCCAGATTATTCAGATACTCAAAGCGCAGGGCATCGATGCCGCGCTTGTCCTGGCCCGGAACCTCCTGCATCCCGACGAGCCAGTGCGCGACTATGTACGGCTCACCCTGAGCGAGATGCCCGGAGCAGCGGTCGTGCCAGGCCTGCTGGAAGCCCTGCACCTTCCAGCACTGCACAGCGTCGTCAGCGACCTGCTCCTTCAATACCCAGAGGTGGCTATCACTCCGCTGGTTGAGTTGCTGGGAGAGCCCGAGCGTAGCGATATCACTGCTCAGATCCTGCCCCTGTTTGGGCCCCGCATCCTCGGACCACTGGTACGATTGAAACTGGACGAGCAGCGCGAAATAGCACAGCGCATCGTTATATCCCTGGCACACCAGGAAAATGAACGGCAGACGGTGCTGGGCGAACTGGTGCGTCAGCTTTCGCCTGAACTACCCGTGCGCGCACGCGATGTGCTGCTACGCTTGCTGACGAATGAGCTGGCGGATATCAGCTTACCGGCCCTGCTAGAAGGGTTGGAAGACGCGCACCTGATCGACGATGTCGCGGAGGCCTTTGTATTACTCTCCCGAAAGGAGATGTATCAAGCAGAGATATTAGAGAGCCTGGTGCGGTCGCTTTACGTCGACGAGCGTAGGCGGGGCGCACAGGCAGCGCTGGCCAGCATCGGCGCCCCCGCCGTTCCGCTGGTGGGCGAACTGATGACCGATCCCCATCCCATGGTGGCCAGGGTCGCACGCGAGACCCTGCGCGAGATCGGTGTACCAGCCCTGCGCTTCATCTGGATGGCACATAGTGATACCCGCAATCCTGAACGGCGCACGGCAGCAATGGACGTGTTTCATAGCATGCATACCGAGGTCGTCAAGGATGAACTGATCGCTTTGCTGACAGGCCACAAACCAGACGACATTGCGATGGCAGCTTCCCTCCTGCTCGAACGCATCCACGACGAAGCCGCGCAGAATTACGCGGATCGCACCATGGTTTCAGAACTGGTGGAGTATATACAGGTCCACGGCGTGGACGAGACCAACCTGCGTGTCATCGGTCTCCTGTTGCTGCTCGGTGAACAGGTGGTCAGCCGGCCACTGATCCAGGCGCTAGACGAGTACCCACAACAGCGCCGCCAGTTGATCTACTCCTTGCTGCTGCTGGGCGACGATGCCCAACTTGCGCTCCTGGACCGCTTTATGAATGCCGGAACGCCAGAGCAATTGCGAGCGGAAATCGCCAGCGTGCTGGGTATGGTATCAGCACCAGATGAGGTGGAGGAGGAAGCCCAAAAGCTCAGTCTGTATGGGCTGACAGCCAGAAACACAGGATTACAGTCACCAGCACGCTATTCCATATCTCTACGCTCTCTCGGCGGCCTGCTGGCTGGAGGCTACTGGAATGCACGACGGCTGATAGACCTGCGCAACCAGAGCACCGAAGGCAGCCCCGAGCGCGAGCTGTTTAACGAACTACTGGGCCTGCGCTACGAGCCACAACTGGCACGCCTGCGCGATGAATTGCGGGAAGAGCGAGAAGTTCATAAGCGCGAGACGGCCACACTGACCGGGCGCATCATCGCCGATCAGCAGCGCATCCAGGAGCTGGAGCTTGCGCTTGAGCAGGAGCAGCACGAACGTGGCTCCCGCAGCGATGAACTGCAGCACGCCCTGGAAGATAACCAGCGATTACGCAGCCAGCTAGAACAACTCTCACAGCAGAGAGGCAAACTGAGTGGCAGCATTGAACAATTATTGGAAGAGAAAGAGCAACTGCAGGCCAGTCTGACACAGGTCATGCAGGAACGCAATGTATTGAGCGCCAGGCTTGAGCGTAGCATGCGGGAAAAGCAACTACTGGAAGAGCAGAATGAGCGACTCATTAAAGGTAATCAGCAACGCACACGCTAAGTTTGAAGCAGAGAGGTGGATGGTGCAATGGTAGTGGAGCGGTATCAACGGCTAAAACGGTTAGGTCAGGGGATGATGAGTGTGGTATGGCTGGCACGTGATACCTACTCACAAGAACTCGTCGCCCTGAAAGTAATGCATACCATCGCAGAAGACGATCAACGCAATCGCAAGGCAATGGAGCGCTTCCAACGAGAGATAGAGATCGCCCGTACGCTCAATCATCCTCACATACTCCCCATCATCGACTACGGACACACAGTCCATGAGGGACATCAGGTGCCCTTTCTGGTTTCCCCCTACATCGAGGAAGGCTCGCTGGCCGAACTGGTGCGAATCGATCCTCCCTGGCGCGATTGGTCACTCATTCAGATCTCCGACGCTATCATGCAGGCCGCGCAGAGCCTTTGGTACCTGCATACGCGCAATCCGCAGATCGTACACCAGGATGTCAAGCCAGGCAACTTTCTGTTCCACCCGGTCTACACCCAGCAGCGCG
>JAFMRP010001495.1 GCA_017354095.1 Ktedonobacteraceae bacterium | reverse complement strand
TTACACATCTGCTCGCCGATGGTATCCATATCCATCGCGCCCTTTGAGACGAAGTGGATGATGCTTTCCAGGATGCGTGAAGGGCAATCGGGATTGGGGCAGTAGGCCATTGCCTGTTCGGGATCGCGTTCGATGGGGGTGTCGCAGATGGGGCAATTATCGGGCAGGTGATAGACCTCTTCTTTGCCGGTGCGCCGCTCGGCTACGGGTTTAACGACCTGGGGAATCACCTCGCCGGCGCGCTGTACCAGTACCCAGTCGCCGATGCGTAGATCTTTGCGCTGGATGTCGCCCTCATTGTGAAGCGCGGCGCGAGAGACGGTGACGCCACGAATGTTGACGGGTTCCAGGATGGCGTAAGGGTTGACCGAGCCGGTGCGCCCAATGTTGAGGCCGATATCGAGCAGCTGTGTGGCGACCTGTGTGGGGGGATATTTGAAGGCGATAGCCCAGCGTGGATCGCGGGCCACGACGCCCAGTTCTTCCTGGTGAGCCCGGTCATTGATTTTAATCACCACGCCGTCGATCTCGTAGGGCAGGTTGAAGCGCTCTTTTTCCCACTTTTCGCAGAACTCCATCACTTCTTCCAGGCTATGGGCCAGCTGGATATGCTCGTTGACCGGGAAACCCCATTCTTTGATCATCTGCAGCGTTTCCCAGTGTGTGCGGACATTGTGATCCTCTATATAGCCGATCTGATAGCCGAAGAAATTGAGCTGGCGCGAGGAAGTGATGCGTGAATCTTTCTGGCGCAGAGAGCCGGCGGCGGCATTGCGTGGATTGGCGAAGAGTTTGTTATCGGCCAATTCCTCGTTCAGCTTCTCGAAACTTTTGATTGGCATATAGATTTCGCCGCGCACCTCGACTTTTTGGGGGATATTCTTGCCGCGCAGGTGCTGGGGGATTGTGCGGATCGTGCGTATGTTGGGTGTCCAATCTTCGCCGATGGTGCCATCGCCACGCGAAGCGCCGATGGTCAGGCTGCCCTTCTCGTAGGTGAGGGCCATGGCCAGCCCGTCGATTTTTAGTTCGCAGACGTAGGTGAATTGCACGCCGGGCAGGATGTTTTGCGCGCGGCGGTGCCAGTCGCGCAGATCCTGTTCGCTGCGTGCATTCGCCAGGCTTAGCATCGGCAGGGGGTGGCGATGTTGCGGCACATCCTTGACCGGGGCGCCTCCCACGCGCTGTGTGGGGGAGTCTGGCGTTAGCAGTTCGGGGTGCTCGCGCTCGATGCGCTGCAGCTCGATCATCAACTGGTCGTATTCGGCGTCGGTCAGTGATGGATTGTCTTTGACATGGTATTCGTAGTTTGCATCTTCGATGCGGTGTCGCAGGTCCGCGACTCGTGCTGCCAGCTGCTCCTCCTCGTTATTGGCGTTCTGCAGCGGCTGCAGGTGTGTTTGTTCTGCTGCTGGCTGCTGGCTGTTGACTGGCGTATCTGGCTTATTGGACATACACTCTTCTCCTGCAATTTCTCGTGTTACAAGCCTATTATATTATTCTTTCTGCCGTTCTGATAGTGGTAGGTTTCTGGAACCGGGGTACGGGTGTTCCAGCCCACGCGCACCGGCCACCCGCGAGGGGAGATAGGGACAAAGTGATGGGCCAAAAATCCGTGCAAAAAAGCTTCACAAAGCTTCACACGGCTTCAGAGGCCGATGCAAAGCTTCACACAAGCTTCACACAAGGTTCAAAAGCTTCACAAGCGTCACAGGAGGTTGGGCTACCCGCGAGGGGCAAAGGATCGGGCACCCGTTGCTGGCTGTCCTCTGTATTCCGACCGCCAACGCTGCTACCGCAGCCGCTTGAAAGAACCGCCAGAAACGGCACTGGCGTGCCTACGCTGCGCGTCATCTGGCGGTAAGGCTT
>JAFMRP010001494.1 GCA_017354095.1 Ktedonobacteraceae bacterium | reverse complement strand
AGAACACAGATCAGAGGGGCGAGTACGGAAAGCCGAGTGCGTAGAAATGCGCCCGCTCGGTTTGGAACGGGGGAAAGGCTGAAAAGCCCTACCTATCGTTACGAAAGTTGGAATAGCAATAGAGCCCAAAAGAACCATGCACCTCTCGAAACCCGTTAGAAAAGTTCTTCAGAAGAAGGCGTGAGGGGACGAAGAGGGCGATGGTGACCTTGAGCAACACTCTCAGGAAGAACGAAATGATAGGTGCCATGAACATTGATATGCTGAAAGCGCAGAGGAGCAAGTCGCTCCACATCCTCTGGTCGCACCTCTTGCCCACTGTCGCGCAACTCGTCCAACGCATCTTGAATATACCAGGTGTTCCAGAGAACGATCATGTTGACCACAAGCCCAAGCGCTCCCAGTTGATCCTCCTGGCCCTGGCGATAACGCTGACGAAGCTCTCCTCGCTGACCATGAAACACGTGTCGGGCCACACTATGCCGTCCCTCCCCACGATTTAATTGATTTTGAATACGTCGGCGATAGCCTTCGTCATCAATATAGTTGAGTAAATAGAGCGTCTTGGCAATCCGACCAACCTCCGAAATGGCTCGTGCAAGCGTTGTTGGTCGCCCGCCGCGTTGGAGGGATTGGATCAGCGTCGATGCGTGAACGGTTCCCACTTTGAGGGACCCAGCGACACGCAAGATATCATCCCAATTGTTGGCGATCAACTGGGTATTGATCCTGTGCTGCGCTAGACCGTTCAACGGGCCATAATTCGCTGCTGAATCGATCCGCCAGAAGCGCGTTTCTTTCATCTCTGCAAGGCGAGGACTGAACTGATAGCCCAAGCACCAAAATAAACCAAACATGAGATCACTGTACGAGGCGGTGTCGCTCATAATTTCAGTCGGGGTGAGTCCGCTTTCTTGCTCCAGCAGGGCTTCGAGCACATAGACCGAATCGCGGATTGTTCCCGGGATGACTAACCCGCCTAGCCCAGTAAATTGATCAGATGTGTAGTTGAGGTAGGTCACTCCTCGCCCTTGTCCGAAATAACGTGGGTTGGGTCCTGCATTGACAGATCGGACGGGGACGACGAAGCGGATACCATCCACAGAAGCAACGTAGCCGCCACCCCAGATCTGTGCAAGCGGGATATCTCGCTGCGCCTGGACCAAGCAGGCATTGGCGCGGGTAATGGTCTCTGCGCGCACAAAATGATGCCGGACCCAGGATAACCGATCACGAGTGAGAGCCGGGCTCTCCGGCTGGATGACTGCCCTCAAACCAATATTGCATGCCTCGGTCAGAAGGACCGCAGAGAGCGAGAGCGGTAAATCTTCGACATGGGCATTGCTGTCACTGACATGGGTAAACTGGGAGAGGAAGCCCGTGTGCTGTGCCACTTCGAGGATGACTTCTGGCAAATCGACGGGAGGTAAGCGTGCCCCGACATACTCCCGCAGGCTGCGCAAGCTCTCTGGCTCCTCCAGCCGTTCGAGGCGTTCCAGGTTGGGTACATCTTCGCCATCCCGCTGCTCGATCTGTAAGGCTGTATTGGTGGGAACATTGGCAGCCGTTCGCTGATAGGCTTCCTCTAACTGCTGGCCGAGGCTCTCCAGAGCACGTGAGGCTTCCATCTCTCGGCCCAGCGTTTGACAGATCTGTGCTCGAATCCCCTCCCATTGTTCTGGCTGCAGCAATTTTGCACGTGGATCGCCCCAATGTTCGCTCGGCTCAACAAAGACATCGTGGCGGCGTAATCCCTCGTGCAGGCGCTCAACGACACACACGGTATATGCCTGGTGATTCACTCGTGTTTCTGGCTGTCCCTGTTCTGACGAGGGGTGACGCTCCAGGACATAGCGTTGCCAGGATCGCGG
>JAFMRP010001493.1 GCA_017354095.1 Ktedonobacteraceae bacterium | reverse complement strand
CGCGCCGCGCAATAGCACCGAGTTCGCCCGTGTGCTGCTCACTTCCGGTCTGCTCATGGTCGTCATCCCGGGCGAAGCACACCTGGCCTGCTTGCGCTCAACCCTGGGATTGCTGAATATCGAGCAGCAGAAACAACAACATGTCGTCGCACAACTTTCCAGCCAGTTTGCCCTGCTGGAAACAAACTCCCTACGCTACAACCTGCTCCTGCGCGCAGATGCTATCAGACAGGCGGTGATGATGACGCCGAACTACTGGCACCTTTCAACGGAGATACATAAACAATTGAATACTCTGGAGGAATTGGAGACGGAGGCTAATTTCATCTGCCTGCTCTTTCGCCGTCTGCAGTAATACTACTGCTCTCCCTCACTGACGCCCGTTGCCAGTTGCAACGCTCGTTCATGCGAGATGATCTTATATTTCAGCTTTACTTCCAGGATACGTTTGACCGAGGCATCAATCTGGTCGCCGGCAAAGTTCCCATTGTTGACCGCCTGCTTGAGGCCGGACAGCATCGAGCGCGTGTCCGCCAGGCTGCGCGGACCGAGCAGCAGATCAGTACCAGCCTTCACTGCCAGCATTGCTGCCTGGGACAGGCTGTAGGTGTTGCTGATACCGCCCATCCAGAGCGTATCGCAGATGATGATGCCCTGAAATTGCAGCTCATCGCGCAGCAGCCTGGTGACGACGTTGGGCGAAAGCGAGGTGGGCAGTTTCGGGTCAAGCTCGGGGTTGAGAATATGCGTCACCATCACCATTGGCACAATGCCCTCTTGTATCATGGTGCGGTAAGGGACCAGGTCCACAGCTTTGAGCGTGTTCAGGCTGCGATCCATGTGCGGCAGCTCGTAATGCGGATCAAGGCTGGCGCTGCCCAGGCCCGGGAAATGCTTCAGACAGCCTACGACTTTGCCATCAGTCAGTCCCTTGAGATATGCGCGACCCATGTTGGTTACCAGGGTGGCATCAGAGCCGAAGGCGCGCTGGGGCAGGCCAGGATTCTGGCTGTTCGTCAGCAC
Source organism: Ktedonobacteraceae bacterium (assembly GCA_017354095.1). Taxonomy (GTDB): domain Bacteria; phylum Chloroflexota; class Ktedonobacteria; order Ktedonobacterales; family Ktedonobacteraceae; genus Bu33. The sequence continues at coordinate 851 of JAFMRP010001493.1, read as the reverse complement.
ATCAACGATAGGCATGAAGTTCACGTTCAGACCCAGCTGTACGAGGTCTCTGGCCGCCCCCAGTCCAGCATTATAGGCTGCCTGGGTGTTGCCCGAAGCGCCAATCGCGGCATCCGACGGGCGCTCTCCAGTGATCAGGCGCAGCTCGTTGACAACGCCTCCCTCGTAGTCGGTGGTAATAAATAATGGGATGTGTGCGTGAGCCTGCAGTGCCTTGTTAAGTGCGACCAGCTGATCACGCGTCTGCGCGTTGCCGTTCTTTTCTTCGATCAACACCCCGCTCACCTGGCTCTCCTGGATCATCGCTCTGAGGTCAGCGTTGTAATCAGAACCATGGAACTCTACTATCACCATCTGCCCGAGCTTCTGATCGAGGCTCATATGCTGCACGATACTGGCCGCCAGCTCGCTATCACTCTTAGGCCCAGGCGTCGGACTGGCCGTTGGCGTGGCTGGCATCTGCCTCGCCGTGGGAGTAGCAGAACCAGCATTGCCGTTCAACGGAGAACAGGCGCTGACCGCCAGCAGCAAAACACACTGCCCACTATGTTGTATAAACCTTCTTCGATGCATAGGTTCCTCTCTCGCACTCTTGTCCCCAGGCTTGCCGGCAAATATTCTAATATACTGTAACGGATCAGAACGACTCTGTAAAGATAAAAACAATCGCCTGGCTATCTGTCCAGCTAAGGCATCTCCCTGCCACGGTTGACCAGGCATTTTTCCTATGGTATCATCGCCCCATATATGGCGCATATTTCTCCGCGCCGAAAATATCGGAAAGGAGGTGAAGAGATGAGCAAAAGCGCACGCCGCGCAACATCGATATCCAGCATGAAGGGATGGAGCTA
>JAFMRP010001492.1 GCA_017354095.1 Ktedonobacteraceae bacterium | reverse complement strand
GAACCACCAGGAAACGGGATCGGGGCTGGCGCCAAAAGAGCAGCCAGCCACGGCTCATCCAACAGCACCTTCTGATGCGCAGATTTCCAGAGCGTCCGAATCTCCCAGGCTTCGCGTCCAGGAGAAAAAAGGTGTTGCCTGACACAGAGCTCAATGAAGGATTTGAGATGCTCAGCTTTGGGATAGCTGTTGCCAGCCTCCCACTCGGTGACCGCACGCCTGCTGACCCCAAGGAGTCTGGCCAATCCTTGCTGGGTCAGGCCAAGTGCCGTTCGTTGCGTCAGCATGAGCTGACCGAAGGCGTAATCTCGCTCGCCATAACGAGAAGATCGCTTCATGAGAAGCCTTCTCTTTCTGTGGCCTGCTCCAGCAATGGAATAGGAAGGAATGAGAAGAAACATGTCACCCGATGTCTGGTGACGCTGCATACAGACCGCACTATACTTGCTGGCATTGGAGAGCCACAATCGGTTCACGACCAATCGAGGAGGGAGAGGATCATGATCAGGCAGACCTCTCCCTCCTCTCTTCCACGTTCTACAGCAAGAGGACATGTAGCTGATGATCAGATGTCCTGGCAAAGGCATCCGCATCTGAACAGGGGAGGCGAAATCTGGAATCTTTTTTCTTTCTCACGCCATCAAGATGCCCAGCATCCCCTTGAGGTTCTCTGCTTATACATTCCCTGAGGAGCCCACGGGAGTGATGTATCTGGAAGTGTGATGTGATCTGATGTCTGGTGACTTCTCCCAAGCTCATTTCTATACTACCAGAAGACCATCGGATTTGCAAAATGAGCCGTGCAAAAGGTTTTGAGGAGGCACAGAGAATCGCTATGAGCAGAGAAGAGATCCGTACTCACGAAAAAGCATACGTTCGCCTTGCAAGAGGGCACCCTGAACTTGCACCTTCTACCTTCAACCAACGCTCTCCATCAGGTCTTCCCTGTGCCTGGTGTTTGTCGGAACGACAGATGGAGCCAGGGGAAGGGTCACATGGCATCTGCACTCGGCATGCAAGCTTGCTGCTCCTCCAATGGAGAGAGTGCAACGCACAACATTAGGTAACGCTGTTAAAGGCGGTGTATAATTGTTATGGTGATAAAGACAAAGTCACATTAGGAATGTAACTCTACAAGCCCTTTTGTGTCGTTGCGAAGAAGAGAGAAGCTTGCTCGTCCATACATGAGCCTTTTGTGCGTTTTTATTTTATTGACGGCCCCTTCTACCGGTCCTTGAGAACGAACTGTCAACTACACCTGATAACTCGAATGGTGAGCCAATCTTTACCGTTACACATCAGTTTCATCCTCTCTTTGGGCAATCCTTTCCTTTGCTCTCACAACGAGTTGCCTGGGGAGAGGAGCGCGTCTTCTTTTCTGATCCACACACACAAGAGATTCGTTCTCTGCCAAGAGCGTGGACCAATCTCGCCCTGCCCGATCCTTTCTTCGTTGTTGCCGATGGGAACGCTGTACTACGTTGGCAAGATCTACAACAACTGGTGCAGTTCCTTCGGCAGAAGCCAGCTCATACAAAGGTGGGATCGCTGATATGGTTCATCAGGTGGCAGCCCATCATCTCAAGCGTCTGGCATGTTTGTATGTGCGTCAAAGCACGCTCAAGCCGCGTGTTTGAACATACAGAAAGTACTGCTCGCCAGTATGCGTTGCGTGAACGGGCCCTGGCGTTAGGATGGGCTCAGGAGCGTATCCTGGTGATTGACCAGGATCTAGTGTCAAGGCCGACGCAGGCGGCTCATGGAACTTTTTGGTGAAGCATTTTCTTGCGGAGAAGAGAGAAGCTTGCTCGTCCATACATGAGCCTTTTGTGCGTTTTTATTTTATTGACGGCCCCTTCTACCGGTCCTTGATT
>JAFMRP010001491.1 GCA_017354095.1 Ktedonobacteraceae bacterium | reverse complement strand
TCGGCGGTGTCTGTTAGTGTGCTGTCACAAAGTGGTCACAAAGACCTCCTCTCCAGGCCTCTCCTCCAGGTGGGTGCGACTGAAAGTGCGATCAGTTATTGGAAATCGCAAGAACAGCGGCAGAGGACAGTCCCCTGAGCCGCGCCGTCAAGAAGATTTCGCATGTTTAGGAGTTTTGAGGTGGAGAGTGGCGAATATGGAACCTCTTTTAATCAGGGTGGCCATGTAGTGTTCTTCGTTATAGGGAGTTTGATTTTTCCAGCAGCGAAATAGGATGCGTATCCATTTAAAGGCCAAGGCGCGAATGATGGTTTGATAGCTTTTGCCTTTGTCGGTGTAGTATTTGACGTAATTGGCAGCCCACTGGGAGGTTCTGACCGACAGGCGTGAGAACTCATGGAAGGTCTGCCGCTCGAACTTCGGGCAGGCCCGACGCATATAGATATAAGAGCTGTTGCCGCTGGTGCGGGTAGTGGGCGCTACGCCGGAAAAGCTCTGGACGTTTTGGGCCGTTTGATAGCGAGAGCGGTCCGTCCCAAAAAAGGCCAGCAGTCGGGGAGCCATGGCCGGCCCCGCTCCTGGGAGCTTGTTGAACAGGTAAGCCTCTGGATGGGCGTTGAACAGGCTTTGAATGCGCTCCTCGTAGTCCTCGATGATCGGATTGAGAGTGCTGATCATCTGTGCGTAGCTTTGGGCCAGATGCCGGCCGCTTTCCACGATCGCTAGGTCGGTGGTCAGGGCTTTGGCGTTCTGAGCCACCTTTAAAACCTTTTCGATCACCTGCGGGCTACGGACATTGTGGCCGTAAAAGAACCGTTTTATAGTGCTGGGCTTGGCATGCTGGAAAGACTCAAAGGCAGGCCATTTTGTCAGGAAGTCGCAAGCCAGGCGGCTGGAAAGATTGCCGCTCAAAACCTCCAGGGCCTGTGGATAGTACTCCTTGAGCGCCGCGCCTAAAGCCTCGATATGGCTTGTACGTTGATCGACCATTTTACGGCGATCCTCGACTAAGCGAGCCAGCAAACGCGTTTCTTCAGTGTCCGGATTGAGCGGCCGAAGCAGCTCCCGGTGCTTGGTGAGGATCTCCAGAATCTGCTTAGTGTCCAGAGGATCGCTTTTGACGCCGCTGAATTTAAAGGCCTCCCTGAAGTTGGACACCGTCAGTGGGTGCAGGGGATAGATGACGATGAAGTCGTAATTGAGCAGTGCGTGGATCAATGCCCCGCGCGACTGCTCGACCCCAACGGCAATCTGTTTGCCACCAAAGCGCTCACGCAGTTGAGCCATCCATGCGCCGATCGCTTCAGGTTTTTGCTCTAGAGTGCCGGTTTCCTTTTTCGTTTGCCCTGGCACCTGCAGAGCAAAGTCATGTTTCTCGTCAGCCCAATCGATCGCCAGATAGGCCGCATAGGGCTCTTGGGTTTGTTCAATATATGTTGATTTCATGGTTATGTTAGAAAACACGCTGGCTGATCCGGGCGAAGGGCTTATAGTCAGACCTGCTTATAGCGGTCCGTCGCTGAGTATTCGTTAAGGACCAGCGCATCGCCTGGCTCGAAGGACTGTCCTCAGACGTCCAACGTCTAGCCGCCTTATTCGTAGCCGGGCGATGCGTGTTTCCCCTATTAGAGGAAAGAGGATTAAATCTCATACCAAGAAAAATTTTTGGCCGCAGAGTTATTCACAGAAGCTGCGGGGAGAAAGAACGCCTGGCGGCTCTCCTCGCTTCTATGAATAACTCTGGGACAGCTATAAGCCGCACTCCAAAACCTGGCGGAAATTCGATGCGTCTGCCATTTCGCGAAGCGTCTTGGAGTGCGGCTATGGCCAGACCGGCTCGGTCCTCTGCCGCTTTTTGTCCTTTAGCCCTTACT
>JAFMRP010000372.1 GCA_017354095.1 Ktedonobacteraceae bacterium | reverse complement strand
CGGATGCCTGGCCGGGGCCAATCCCGACGCTGTCAGTGCGAAGGCCATGCAGCGTGGTATCACGCAGTTGGGCAGCCTGGGGTCGGGCAACCATTTCGCGGAGGTGCAGATGGTAGATCACATCTACGATCAGGAGGCCGCGAACGCTCTGGGCATCGGGCAGAAGGGGCAGGTAGTGGTCACCATCCACTGTGGATCGCGCGGCTTTGGGCACCAGGTAGCGGAGGATTATATCAAGGTCGCGGAAGGGAAGCAGAAGGAGTATGGTTTTCAGTTACCAGACCGGCAGCTCGCCTGTATGCCGTTGAACTCGGAGGAGGGGCGTGCCTACCTGGGGGCGATGGCCTGCGCCGCCAACTTTGCCTGGGCCAATCGCCAGCTGCTGATGCATGGTGTGCGGCAGGCATTCGCCTCCGTTTTTGGGCGCAAAGCGCGCGCGAAGGACTTGCCACTGGTCTATGACGTTTGCCACAATATCGCCAAGATGGAGGAGTACGAGATCGATGGCGAGGCACAGCGCGTCTGTGTGCATCGCAAGGGGGCCACGCGTGCCTTCCCTCCGGGTCATCCGGCCATACCGGAGAAGTATCGCGCCGTTGGCCAGCCGGTGCTGATTCCGGGCGATATGGGGCGCTATTCGTTTGTGCTGGTTGGTGCGCAGGGCTCAATGGAGCAGACGTTCGGTACCTGCTGTCATGGCGCGGGACGCCGTCTGAGCCGTACTGCCGCCAAGAAGTCCATGGATAGCAAGGAGCTGTTACAGCACCTGGCCAGGCAGGGGGTCACAGTACGTGTGCATAGCAAGGGCTTACTGACCGAGGAGGCCCCTGCTGCGTATAAAGACGCGCAAAAAGTTGTTGAGGTTGTTCATAACGCGGGGCTGGCGCAACTGGTTGTGCGCCTCAAGCCGCTTATCGTCGTAAAAGGGTAACGATAAAAACAGTCACCAGCGACGGTGGCTGCCTAAATGTACTCGTCTACTAACCTCTAATCACCGCTGAGTGATTAGAGGTTTCGTTTGAGGGGAGGTGTGGATCCCTGTTGTCCAAAAATGAGCGTTCGGCGGAAGTGGCGCGCGCGAGGTCTGGCGCCTACCAGTCGTCTCAGCATGGCGTATCCACTGACGTTTCGCTTTCGCACTGGAGTGGCTACCTCTTTCCTCAGTCTGGTGCTGTTCCTGGTCCTTCTCGTCCTAACAAACAATCTCGGTATCGGGCAGCAAGCAGCCGATCACTCAGCATTTGTTTTCCTCTCCTGGCGGATTAATCGGCGTACTTTTGTGGTATAGAGGGGGGCGATGAGAGTCAGGCTTTCTCGCATAAATCGAGGCAAGAGCTTCAGGTGCTGGTAGTCGATCCCACCAAAGGGGGGCTGGGGATCGTACTGGATCAACCACTGCACCGTGCGCGCCGTTTCCTCGTCCAGGAAGCGCGATACCAGATAGAGCGCCATATCGATGCCTGCCGAGACCCCAGCAGCGTTCACGATGTTGCCGTTGACCGTCCAGCGTTTCTGGACGTAGTGCGCCCCTAGATCCTTGAGATAGCGAGGATATGACCAATGAGTGGTTACTTCACATCCCTCCAGCAGTCCAACCGCTGCCAGCAGCAGCGCTCCCGTGCAGACCGAGACAATCCATTGAGCGTGTGGTGCCGCTGTGCGGATATACTGGCGGATGGCCGGATTGCTCATTGCCCTCAAGGTTGGCATGATACCGCCCGGAACGAAGAAAACATCAGGATAAGGCAGGTCGGAAAAGGTAGCGTTGGGCATCACCCGCACCCCGATATCAGTCGTGATGGGACTCGTTTGCTCAGCAACCACGATGGGTCGAAACTCCGGGGCAATCCGCTGCAATGCGGAGAACACCTGCAATGGGCCAACCAGATCGAAGACGGTCAGGCCGGGATAGAGGATGAAGGCGATCTGCTGGACAGCATCCCATCTGGCTGGACGCCGGTCCATCAACGGTGTGAGAACGGCTTGCTGCTGATCGAAGCCGCTCCAGTCGAGCCTGCCAAAAGGGGGGTGCGGATCGTACTCAATCATCAGTTGCCCAAACTGCGCGATTGCCTGGTTGTTGAGTCGCGCACTCAGCCCCAGGGCCATATCAATTGCTCCAGAGACTCCCGCAGAGGTTGTAAACTTGCCGTCGGTCACCCAGTTGGAGGTCTCTGGCATCTGATAACGGACGTTATAGGCTCGCAGACGATCTGCATAGGCCCAATGCGTTGTGGCGAGGCGTCCTTCGAGCAGTCCGGCGGCAGCCAGCAGCAATGAACCGGTGCTCGTCGCAGCCACCCAGGAGGCGCTCTCTGCGGCCCGCCGCACATAGGAGATCAGGTTCGCATTCTCCAAAGCCGCAAGCGTGTCTGCTCCCCCGCCAATCACAACCAGCGCATCTGGCCGCGCAACGTCCGTGAAGGTCTTCTGGGGGAGAACGGACAGAGGGGTATCTGTGGGGATCTCTTCGATCCGCTCTCCCACCACCACCAGTTCATAGCCAACCCGCACTTTCAGGGGCGATCCCTCCTGTGCCAGGATAATTCCCAGCACGGTGCGATTGCCTACGAATTCTAGCAGAGAGATGCCTGGATAGACTACGAAGGCAAGCGTTTTCTTCGTCATCTGGTGCTCTCTTCCTCTCTATAATGATTCTATAAGGGTCTTTCGCTTTGTATGAGCATGAAGCACTATTACCACTACCGCCAGCACCACTGCGCTGATCAATATTACGAACGCATTCAACGTATAAGCATCAGGAGCTATGAGCGGTTGCGCCCGCAACGCTTGCCATGTGAGCAATCCTACCACTCCCAGATACCCCACACTAATCGTCCAGACCAGCGCGACCCGATGACCATCTCTCAACAGCCTTGAGCGACGCAGGAACAGCCACCAGAACAGCGGCAACACCTGCAATGCATGCAACCCAACAAAATGAGGAATGCGCAGATCTCCGCCCTCCGTACTCCACCCAACAAACGGCAACCCCGGCCCTCCGTCGGGCACACCGACACTATGAGCACCAATGGCTGAAGGATGTCCTCCATCTCGGAGCACCTTCAATTGCGCTGGGGTAGGTCCCGTTGTCATCAAAAACGCCACGGCCATTCCCACCAGAGTAATGACCATACCCAGCCGCAGCGACCACGCAAAGGCACGATCTGGCTGACGCTGGAGCAGCAACAAGATGGCAGCGACGATGCCCATCACGAATGCCAGACTGATAAACCCTGCCATAATGAGGAATAGCATCCTATCCAATGGCGTACTGTTATTGAAATGGCTGGTCGTTCCCCGTATGACTTGCCCAACAATAATCACCATCTCAACGACCATAATGACTGCGGTCGCATTCGCCACAAGACTGACCAGCCGTCTATGTCCTTTGATAAAGCTCAGCAACCACAGGAGTGTAAAGCTATAGATACTGATCGAAATGGCAAATTTGGCTGGTTTTACCCACGCTGGCATTCCTGTGATGATCCTGTGATCAACGATAATACCCACTAACGCTGCCAGCAGCACCAGTACATTCGCTATCCCTACCAGGGTCAAGAGTGGATGAAGCGCGAAACTCTCTTTGAAGAAATGAAGCAACCGAAATCGTGCGGTTTTAACCAATGACTGAGAAGATGTTGTCGTATCAAACATCTTGCATCCTACCTCCTCGTAATCAATGCAGGCCGTTTGGCCAGCTCGAATTGTGCCACACAAGCTTTGAAATTGTGCCATTCTCTCCGTGTTTGAGTATAGAACACTGCATCCTTCCTGGCATCACCCACCAGAGATGATTGTAGCGGATGACGGGAGAGGATGAACATGAGGAACAGCATCTATCAGAAGCTCCACGTGAAAAAACGCTACCAGGTGCGTCAGTTGAGCTTGCCCCGCTCTAGCTGGGAGGATCTCTCCTGGTAGAGAGTGGGGTCAATCTCCCTCACGACTGACCTCTCCACCTTTGTCCTTGCCTTTCACCCGCCGCAATCATCTCAGGTGGGTGATGCCGATCTTCCAGCCGTGCTCCTATACTTGGGGTATCGTTTTCCAAGAGGCGGATGAACCACTTCTGTCGGCGGTCAGGAAGATGAGAGTGCAGCCAGCACATCAACCAGGCTTCGTCGAGGGGAGGAGATGATCAAAAGAGCAGAGATCCGCTAAAAAATGATCTGTACCCTGAGCAAACGTATACGCAAGGAGAGAATGGATGGTAGAACTCATTGCCAAAGAGCAACTTCTCCATGGAACCCTGTTTCAAGGGAAGGACTATGGCGACCTTCCCCTTTCATTTGGCGCAGTACCAGGCTGTTGCTCATGCTTGATCGGCTCCATCACCTGGCACCATCATCCCCTTGGGATGATGCGCCTTTCCTCCTCGCTGTGCTATACTTGGCACGAAAGCCGGGGACCAGCGCGGCATACACCCTGCGCTGATCTGCTGCGCCAGGAAAGCATATCTGCATAGGGGGAAGTGGTGAGCTGCTGTCCTCTTTGGCAGATGAATGGGCTCTCCTCTATGAGAGCTCCACACTTCTCTGATCGGATAGGTATTGAGCACCAGAGCAGACACAAGGAGTATGAACATGCATGAGCCTGCCAAACGACCGCCGCAACCGACCAGTTCGCTGAAACATTTTGATGTCCTGGTTGGTGAATGGAATACAGTGGGAACCCATCCTGCTTTCCCATCCCCAGTACATGGGCGTTCTTCTTTCGAATGGCTGATGAAAGGGGCCTTGCTGCTCTGGCATTTTGATTGGGAACGTGGAGGCCCTCCAAGTGCTCTGAGCGTCATAGGCCATGACGACTCGGTTGAAACATGCTCCATGCTCTATTCTGATGAGCGGGGTGTTGCGAGGATCTATCAGATGAGTCTCGAAGGCGATGTGTGGAAGATGTGGAGAGATTCGCCAGGCTTCTCACAACGCGTGACCGGCACGGTAAGCTCGGATGGAAATACCATTACCTGTCATGGAGAGTTGTCGCGCGATGGTTCCACGTGGGAACAGGACCTGGATGTGACGTATACGAGAAAGCCATAAACGGTGCTTGCGATAGGACTTCGCAAAACTGGGTGAATTCCACCAAAGAAAAACGCCCCAAGCTGCTTCTCCCCTTGCTTGAGACGCCTCTGAAATCTCCTGAGGTGCCGGTGGAGAGATTCGCCTGAGCTTCTTCGCCACTATTCACCATCGCCCTTCTGGTGCCGCTTCAGCGCATGTTTTTTCTCTGAGAATCGCGAGAATGCGCTGTCCATCGTTGGCTTAGCTGTCAGAAAGCTGTCAACCATGGGCGAATGCTCTGCCTTCTTGCGCAAAAGCCCAATAGGCTTGGAACTCGTTGCAGGGCAAGCTTCCCCGCAGGTTCGCTGGTACCATCACTTCTCAGTGTTTCGTCTCTTGATAAGTCACCGCTTTGCTTTTTTCATGTGCCTATTGTAGCTCAATCAGTGAGCCTGCCGATGACTGCGATGGAGGGCGGGAGGAACCGGACTAATATGCCTTTGATGCGTAACGAAAAATGAGCTTCTTTGTCAATTACAGTAGGAGGGTGGAAAAGCTCTGGCCGACAACTTTACAACTTTGATTTTTGTTACTATACTTATAGGAAATTTATTGCTCTCCTGATCGTTTCATCATAGGTGAAACGACAGCTACTATGCAGGGAAGGGTCATGTCGGAA
>JAFMRP010000371.1 GCA_017354095.1 Ktedonobacteraceae bacterium | reverse complement strand
AAATCCTAGCGGAGATTTCCCCTGCTTCTGCAAGTACTCATTCATCAGCGCCGCGCTGCCCGCCCACAACGGCGCAGCCGCGCTTGTTCCTCCCACCGTTACGTTGCCACTGCTCGGACAACCCGACGCGCTTACTGTACAATACACAGCATAGCCCGTCTGCGGATCAGCATCCGCAGCGACATCCGGCACTTCGCGTTTGCCGTTGCTATACTGGTTCTGCACACCCGGCCCTACCTGCCAGTCTGGCTGCTGAAACACACTGCTCAATCCACCACCACCGCCAGAACCCTTCGGACCACGCTGCGTATCACTCGCATTGCTCCATACCGTTTCACTGCCATACGCGTTACTGTTCAATTGTAGATTCGTACCACCCACACCGATTACATAAGGATCACCGGCAGGCGAGTCAACGCCCAGACTGCTATTGTTACAATCATACGCACCCGAATCACCGGCAGCCGCAAACACCGAGATGCCCTGCCCTGCCGCTTGCTTAAAAATCGCATCCAGCGTTTGCAATTCGGCCGCACCAGAATCCGCCTCACACAATCCCCAGCTCACCGAGACAATCTTAGCCTTGTTGTCGTTGACGATCCTGCTGTACGTATCATTCACCCCCTGGGTGGTGTTCGGCCCCTCATACACGATCTGCGCGGCCTTGGGAGCCATAGCAGCCACAACCTGGATGTCCAACTCCACTTCAATCGCTCCCTCACCCGCCGTTCCATCAAATCCATCAACCAGCACGTTGGTCAGATCAGGCTGCCCAAGATTAAACTGGCTAAAGTACTGGTTAATATCGCTCGCTTTATAGCCGTCCAGCTCAAAGACGGCAACCGTCTGTCCCTCTCCCTGTACACCTGCCTGGTGCAGCACCTCACCATCATACGCGCCCAGCAGTTGCGCCGGACCATATCCACCCGCCGCGAGCGGCGCCCGATTCACTAGCGGGCGCATTTGCATACTGTTGTCCAGACCGCCTATTGATAGTATGAGTGAAGCCAGCGAGGCTGGCACCCTGGGCGGCTGGGCGTTCGCATAGAATCTACGCGCTCCCTGCTGATAGTAATTCACCTGTACATTGAACGCGGCCTCCACCTGGGCGACGCTGGCACTGGCATCGATTAACAGGCCATTGGGCGCAATCTGCCCCACGCTGATGCCATATCCGCGCAGATAATCCACGACCTGCTGCTGCTGCTGCTTCGTCGCTCCAAACTGCTCCGCGAACTGTTGCGGCGTCAGAAAATGATGATACAGGGAGGATTGAGGATCATACATCTGCGCGAGCAGACGATCATATGCCTGCTCGTTCCGCATACGCAGCCCTATAGATAGATCAAGCCGCTCGTCCTTCCCGACGTGTGCCAGCAGCTGCGCACGATCAAGCCGGGGCACCATCTGCCCCACAAGACTTACCGCCCGGGACTGATCAAGCTGAGCATGGGCCATGATAGCAATGTTATAAAGCCCCAGGCCCAACGCACCAATCACCAGCAAAGCCAGCACTAACCTGTACCTGACACTCTGTCTCATGCATCTCTCCATAGCGGGACCCCCGGCAACAATTACCAGAGAGCTTCCCCATAAAATCAGACGCGCTACGCACTACATCGCTCATGTACATAGAGGATAAACGCGACCCGCCTGAAGCTTCGTGGAATTTCACCCATCAGGAGAAAAATAATAGGAAAAATGGCATATATTCATCTCTAAATTTAATCTCTTCCCCGCGTCTATCATGTAGCTATTTTTATGGCTAACCTGACCCTTACTTACTTTCTCACCGCATAGACCTTACCGAAAGGCGGCATCCATGCAACAAGAACATTCCATGCAGCAAGAACATTTCATGGAAGATCCCCAGGAACATTATCAGGGCTACAAGCAAGACAAACTGATGTCCGAACGCTTAGGACAACACAGTGAGAGCCCGTTGGAGCGCGAACTAGAAGAGAACGAGCAACTGCTCTGGTTCGGCCAACCCCAATCCAGCAAAAAAATCAGAACACAATCAACGAAAGCCTTTCTCATTCTCTTCTTCGTATTTGACGGCGTTGGCCTGCTCCTCCTCCTGCTGGGCGCTATCCAGGGCGTTTTCTTTCCCGGCCTGTCGAGCATGCTTGCCGCCACGTTCGTCCTGTTTCCTCTCGCGGGAATACACATAATCATAGCCACGATCTTCGGTGTTCTCGCGGCTACCTACCGCTTCACGACCAGTAATACGCTCTATGCGATCACCGATCAGCGCATCATTATCCTCCGCAAAGGACCCCGCACAACAATCACTTCGTTTGCTCCAAACGATATTGGCCCCATCACCCGCGTCGAACGCCCCGATGGCAGTGGTGACTTGCTCTTTACCCACGCTCCCTCCCATCATTCACACCACCACACCAGCAACATACACCACCGCAAGCGCACAAGCCGCTTTACCGGCATCCCCAACGTCCGCAATGTGGAACGCGTCCTGCGCCGCACGTTCAAAACTCACTCCTGATCTCCACTACCAATGACTCAACGTGGGCAGCCCACGAGGCTGCCCACATACTCCCCTCTCGTCTCTGACACTTTGTTAGCCTCTTCTACGTGTTCTATGCAAATAACGTAAAACGCTCTCTTTACGGATAGTCTCAGCAATATATTTGCATCTCAACACTTCAGTCTTGTACAATAATTCTAGCTGTACTCTAGGCTGAGAATTTTATTGCATTGCTCAGGCTAGCATTTTATCGAATTGTGAGGAATAGAAGGCAGCATGGCAACCATTAGATTCGAAGAGATTACCAAACACTACCCAGGCGCTCCCCGTCCAGCAGTAGATTCGGCCTCGTTCGAAGTCCCAGAAGGCTGCACATGCATGCTGGTCGGAACCTCCGGGTCAGGCAAAACGACTCTGCTCCGCATGGTCAATCGCCTGATCGAACCCACCGCCGGCCGCATCCTGATCGATGGCACCAATGTGCTTGAGGAAGATCCCATCCGCCTGCGCCGCCGCATCGGCTACGTGATCCAGCAGGTAGGCCTCTTCCCCCATATGACGGTCGCGGAAAATATTCGCGTGACCGCAGAGATCGCAGGCGGCTGGAGCAGACAGCGCCTGGCACAGCGCGTCGATGAACTCCTGGAACTGGTAGGTCTGCCGCCAGATGAGTACCGCCAGCGCTTCCCCCGCCAGCTCTCCGGTGGCCAGCAGCAGCGCGTAGGCCTGGCCCGCGCACTCGCTACTGACCCGGCTATCCTGCTGATGGATGAACCCTTTGGCGCGCTGGATGCCATTACACGCGCACGGATGCAGGACGAGCTGCAACGCGTGCAGCGTGACGTTCACAAGACGATTCTCTTCGTCTCCCACGATATCGAGGAGGCGTTCAAACTGGGTGACCAGATCGCGGTGCTCTCAGAAGGCAAGCTTATCCAACTCGGCACGCCCATCGATCTCCTGGCCAGACCCGCCAACGCGTTCGTGAGCCAGTTGGTGGGCGCGGATAGCATCCTGCGCCAGCTGCAATATCTGCCCGTCCAGGATGCCATGGACAACAAACCGGTCGCCGTCTCTTCGGCCCACTGGGGGGAGTTGCCAGCATGTACTCCGACCACTACCCTGCTCGATGCCATGCTGAAACTCCTCGAAACCAACGCCCCCGCTCTCGTGGTCCACTCCCCAGACAGCCCGAAAACAGACGACCCGCTCGGCTATATCACGCTTGCCGATATCAATCATGAAATCACGAAAACGCGCACGCACGCCGAATCACCGATTTAGCCGGCCCGCCTGCCCTGAAGGAGTACCATGCATTATTTGTTCAATCCTTATAACTACAACCTGGATGACCCGGCCAGCATCCCCAACCTGATCTGGCAACATGCCTTCCTGGTTGGTGTAAGCATGCTCATCTCGCTCATTATCGCTATTCCGCTGGGCATCCTGGTCGCTCGCTATCGCGCTCTCTATATCCCGGTCATTACCATTGCGGACCTGCTCTATACCATTCCCGGACTCGCTCTGCTGGGCGTGCTCATCACCATTCCCGGCTTCGGCCTCGGCTTCCAGACGGCTATCTTCCCGCTTGTGCTCTATACACAACTCGTCCTGATCCGCAATACCGCCGCGGGCATCAATGGCATCGATCCACTTTACATTGAAACAGCTCGCGCAATGGGCATGAATGGACAGCAGGTCCTCTTCCGCGTGACACTCCCACTGGCGCTTCCTGTTATTATCGCGGGCATCCGCATCGCGACGGTGACAACCATCGGTATCGCCTCTCTGGCTTCTCTGGTCGGCGAGGGAGGACTGGGCGACCTGATCTTTAAAAATATCACAACCCAGGATTTCGATGCCGTGACGGCCGGTGGCATCCTGATGGCAGCATCCGCCATCGTCGCCGATCTGGCCCTGCTCACCATACAAACGCTGCTCAACCGGGGACGCGGCGCCGTATCAGTCGCTTAAAAAGAGAGGAGGGTGAGTATGAATAACCTGCTCGCGTTTATCAGCGATCCCGCCAACGATTTTGCCGGGCAAACCATAACCTACCTCCAGCTCTGTGGCCTCTCCATCCTGCTGGCCATACTGATCGGCGTGGTACTGGGCATCGCGGTTTCGCGCAGCGCTGTGCTGGGCTTTATCGCTGTCAACATTAGCGGCCTGATGCGAGCCATCCCGGTAATCGCTTTTCTCATCGCGGCCCTGCCTGTCCTTGGCCTGGGCTTCCAGCCTGCCCTGATCGCGCTGACAGTACTGGGCATTCCACCGATCCTGCTCAATACCTATACCGGCGTGCGCGGCATTGATCCCGCCATTATCGACGCCGCCAGAGGGATGGGCATGACTCGCTGGCAGATTATCACGCGCATCCAGACACCATTAATCTTACCCGTGGTGGCGGCGGGCATCCGCACTTCCGCCGTTCAGGTCGTAGCGACCGCAACGCTCGGGGCCTTTATCGGCGCTGGCGGCTATGGCGCCTATATCGTCGATGGCCTCTACTCCAACAGCCAGACAAAAATTCTGGCCGGAGCCCTCCCGGTGATGATCCTGGCCATGCTCATTGAGGGCATTATGGGCTGGCTACAATTCACACTTACCCCCGCTGGTCTGCGCTCTACACCAGCACGGACCCGCCAGGGGGAGTTCTTTTCGTCGTTTATCACGCGCCGCCCCAGGCGGTAAGGAGAAGAATAATGCGTTTTCTTCGCTCAATCACAGCCAGGCAACTCTTGATTGCGCCCGCGCTCATCACGCTGCTGGTGCTCGCCTCGTGCGGCACAGCTGGCAATACTGGCCCCACGAACAGCGGCGGCTCAACCAAAGGCCCGATTACGGTGGCCAGTAAGCTGGATGTCGAATCACAGCTGATCACCAAAATGTACGCGCTGCTCCTGAAAAAGGCCGGCTTCACGGTCAACGAGAAACCTGCCCTGGGCAACAGCACGATCATTTCTCAGGCGATCAAAAGCAATCAGATCGATCTCTATCCCGAATTTACTGCGACAGCCCTGAGCCAGCTCAATATCCCTTCAACCTATGATGCGCAAAAGGACTACGAGGCGGTTAAAAACGCCTATAACTCGCAATTCAAGATTACCTGGCTCGATCGTTCACCACTCAATGATGGCTACGCTATCTGCACGTCGCAGGATCAATCGCAAAAACTGGGCATTACCAAAATTTCT
>JAFMRP010001490.1 GCA_017354095.1 Ktedonobacteraceae bacterium | reverse complement strand
AACAACACCACTGCGTAAGTGAGGTGAGCTATGAGTGATGAACAAAAGCAGGAAGAAGAGTATACGAGCGGGCTCATGGAGATGGATCGCTCCTCTGAGATTGGCGTCGCGGCCTTTTTCCTCTCGACGCCGCTACTGGTTGGCGCGGCCGAACTGCTGCACATGGGGTTTTCTGGCCTGGTCATCGGAACCGTCGGCGCGGGAGCAGTGGGACTGGTGGGCAAGCACCTGCTAGAGAAAGAGGAGGTGCGCGGCCGCCTGTCGCGTTTTTCTGTCCTGGAACGGTTGCGCAATGCCAACTGGGGTGCGTTGCTGGAGTCCATTGACGAGCAGGGGAAGTACGATTCCCCTGCCTCGCCACAGCCGGCACTCCCACCGGTAGAGCAATCGAGCGAAGAGATGCAGTTTGGCCCGACGCTGCATCCTACCGCGAATTTGATCTTGAGCGGGCGCAAGGTGCTGTTTGGCGTCTCCGATGCCGGGAAAAGCAACAATATCGCGGTCATTGCCGAGGAGATCGGTGGGCCTGGCTATGGCGTGCCGCTGTTTCTGCTTGATACAGAAGATGAATACCGCAAGCTGGTAGACAAGAAGTACCTCACGAAGCCAGTATGGATTGATCGGAACAAACTGCCACCTGAGCAAGCCTTTGCGTTTGCGCAGTGGGCGGTGCATGATCTGCGCCAGGTGGTGATCAATCTACAGAGCTATGAAGATGCAGAGGCAGCCTGGCTCATGATCGGGCTGATTAAGGGCGTACAGGCCTATCAGGAGGGCCAGGAGGCGCGTATCCCATGTGAGTTTATCCTGGATGAGGCAGCAGTCTGGCTCCCTCAGAATCCATCGCAGAGCACGCTGAGCAAGGTGATGGTCGATGACCCGGACGGGAACCAGGATGAGGAAGGGAAGCAGGTGTCGCTGCTCTCCTTGCTAGAGCGGGCTTTTTTCTCCGTGATTGTGCGCCGCGGGCGGAAGCGCGGCATGGGTTTTACGCTGGCCACGCAGCGCCCGGCTGAGGTCAACAAGTCCGCATTGCAAGCAAACTGGCTGTTTCTCATGAAGCAGACGCAGCCGGCAGACTGGCAGGTCTACAAGCAGTTTGGCATCAAGCCAGAGGATGCGCTAAGCCTGAAGGCTGGAGAAACGTTCGTGTTTGCACCAGGGAAGCCTATGGAGCGGCATCGTTTCCGCCTGCGCAAGTCACCACATGGCGCAAAGACACCCGGCCTTTCCGAGCTGCGCCAGCATCAGCAGCACTTGGCCGGGCAACCTGCACAGCCTCAACCAGTCATGCGCCAGCTCTCCATTGTTCTGCCAGTGGAAGAAGAGGAAGAAGACGCAGAACTGGCCGGGATCGAGGTGGATACCGAGCTGAGCGAACGCGAGCAGCTCTATGATCGAGCATTGCAGGCCTGGGAACAGGGCGCGCGCTCCATCAGGACGATGCAGCAAGCGTTAGACCTCAATTTCAATGAGGCACGCGAGCTTATGGAAGAGATGAATGAGCAGGGCCTTATTCCCTGGAGGGCCAAGTCACATGGATAGCGCTGTGTGTGTGACCTGTGTGTGTGCATGGCAGGGAGAACATTTTGAGCTCAAAACTGGCCCGAATCGCTGTGTACACAGCATTTCACACAGTCGTACACACACAGCGCACACAGTTGCACACAGTTCGGAGAGAGAGGATGTGAACGTATGGAAGCGATGTACATACCACCTGAGAAACTATCGACCAGGGCCCGCAAGAAAATCACGAGCTTTTCCAAGGGCCTCTCTGAGATCCTGGCAGGCGCGGCAGAGCCGGTGATGCGCTACGCCACCATTTACCTGATGATTGCAACCGGCATCCCCTTCTTGCGCGTGGAGGCAATCTAT
>JAFMRP010000040.1 GCA_017354095.1 Ktedonobacteraceae bacterium | reverse complement strand
ATTCAGCTATGCGCCGCAGGTGCAGCTCAAGACGACGACGGAAGAATACGCAAACGTCGCGATTGGCCCGTTTGTGCAGCCTCCTCTGAACGCGAAACAGATACAAGATCTGCGTCACCTGGTTGATCGCATACAGTATAAGCAGCTGGCCGTCCTCTATCTCTCGCATATGAGCCTGGACGAGGAGCTAGGCCAGCTCATCATGGTGCAGTATTATACCGCCAACTACGGGCCAGATCTGGAAGCGAGCATCAAAGATCTATATGCTGGTGGCGTGATTCTTTATCAATGGCAGATGCAGGCTTTGAAGCAGACCAGGAATGATATTACTCAGATGCAGCAGCATGCCCGGATCCCGCTGCTGATCTCTACCGATGAAGAGGGGGGGTATGTTGATCGTATTGGCAATATCTATCCATTCCGGCCCAGTGCGACGGAGCTGTATCTCAAGGGCGATGTTGCTCAGACGAAGAGAGAAGGGATCAGAACGGCCCGTGATTTGCAAGCGCTGGGCATCAATGCTGATATGGCTCCCGATGTCGATGTGGAGCTGCGCTATGGTCCGCTTGTGACGCGCACCTTTGGCAAGACGCCGCAGGACGTCATCAAATATGCCGGAGCCTATATGGAGGGGATGCAGAGCCAGGGTATGATTGCCTGCATCAAGCATTTTCCTGGACTGGGAGATACTGACAAGGATGCGCATACCGCGCTGCCTATTATCAAGCGCAGCAAAGAGCAGATCTACTCGGTTGAACTGGCTCCCTTTAAGCACTTTATCCAGACGCAGAACGCATTGCAGCGGCCCGGCATGATCATGTCGACCGATCTATTGATGCCGGCCATTGATCCTGTCTGGCCGGCTGAGATCTCGCACACTTTTATCACCGACATCCTACGGAAAGAGCTGGGTTATGACGGAGTAGTTTCGACCGATGCGCTTTATATGGAGGGGATCGCGCAGAAGTGGTCGCTGCCCCAGGCAGCAGTGCTGGCGCTCAAGGCGGGCAATGACATGATCATTGGTCCCAATGGTTCGGGGCAGATGGCCGCTGTGCTCAATGCCATCAAGGCGGCTTTAAAGGATGGTACGCTCTCCAGGGCGCGTGTTGATGAGGCTGCGACTCGTATCCTGGCGCTGAAGATGCAATATCACCTCATGCCTACCCTTCCGCCAGTTGCGTGAGGGGGATGAGGTGATACTGTGTTATGCCTCGTCGGGTGGTAGTTCCAGTTCGATCACTTGAGTACTGGCGTTGCGTTGCAGGCGTTCGATAATCTCTTTCAGGCGGCGCATCTCGGCGGCGTGTCTGTTCTGCATTTCGCGCATTTCGCGTTCCAGGGTGTCCTGTAACTCTTCCATGCGATCCTTCATATGCAGGATAGCTTCAACGCCAGCCAGATTCACGCCCAGGTCGCGCATCAGGCCGCGAATGTGCACCACGCGTTCGATATCGCGATCGGAATAGAGCCGTGGACTGTGCGGGCTACTTCCTTTGCGAGCGGGTGAGATCAGCCCCAGGCGCTCATAGTGGCGCAAGGTCTGCTCATGTACCTCTGCCCTTTGCGCTGCTACGCTGATGATGTACCATGCGCCATCGCTTGTTTCTGGCATGATGCAGGTCTCCTTTCGCCCTGTTATGGATGCACCTCGACGCCGCGGCTGCGTGCCAGTTTTTCAAAGAGCTCACGCTCTTCGGAACTGAGGTGCATGGGCAGTAGCACTTTCATGCGTGCATAGAGGTTACCGCTGCCGTCCCCGCGCAGGTGAGGCATGCCCTTGTTGGCGAGGCGAAATGTGCGGTCATTCTGGGTTTCTGGTGGGATAGTCAGGACGAGCCTGCGGCCATCGGGTGTGGGAACGGGTACTTCTCCGCCCAGCATAGCTTTGACCAGTTCAACCTGAACGTCGGTGTATAGATCGTCGCCCTTGCGCTCGAAGCGTGGATCGGGTTTGACACTGATCACCAGGAACAGGTCGCCGCGTGGTCCGCCGCCGATGCCAGGCTGGCCTTCGCCCGCCACACGAATCTTCGAGCCGTTATCCACGCCGGCTGGAATCTTCACCTGGATGCGTTTATTGCGTGGCACCGTGCCCTGTCCGTTGCAGGTTGGGCAGACGCGGTTGCCCACTTCGCCCGTGCCTTTACAGGTCGGGCATTCTTCGGTTGATTGAATGTTAAATGTCCGTGAGCCACCCACGTAAGCTTCGTGCAGCGTCACTTCTACTGGCTGGTCGATATTTTCGCCGGCCCGTCTGCGCATATTGCTGCTGCGGGTGCCTGCTACTCCACTGCGCCCGAAAAGTGCCTCAAAGAAATCGGAGAAGCCGGTGCCATTTGTTTCGAAATCAAATGGCACGCCACGCCCGCCACTGTACTGGTAGCTTCTGCGTGTGCCCGCGCCGGCGAAGGGTGAGAATTGCTCCTGCCAGTTGGGGCCGAGTGTGTCGTACTTACGGCGTTTATCCGGGTCCGACAGTACCTCGTAAGCCTCATTGATCTCTTTGAAGCGTTCCTCCGCCTTTTTATCGCCGGGATTCACGTCGGGATGATATTTGCGAGCCAGCTTACGAAATGCTTTTTTGATATCATCTGTGCTGGCCCCGCGCGCCACACCGAGAATTTTGTAATAATCCTTATAGTCCATATCCCAGCCCTTTTGCTTAACTAGTTGACGATCGCAGAGCCATTAACGATTCAGCAATGCAGGGCTTTACCACTGGAAATTACTTTGTGCCCGTGCTGACTTTAACGCGAGCGGGACGCAGGGTTTCATTTCCGAGGGCATAGCCTTTGCGAACTTCTTCGACAATCGTTCCTTCTGGTTGATCGCTGTCCTCAACCGCCTCGATTGCTTCATGCAGGTAGGGGTTGAAGGCTTCGCCTACGGTCGATACAGGTGTGAGGCCCTCATTGCGTAACACTTCGTTCATCTGCCATTGGAACATGCGCAGCACTTGCTGTAGTTCCGCTTTCTCCAGTGTATCCTGATAGATCAGCGCACGATCGACGTTATCCATCACTTCGAGTAGTTTAGAGAGGATGGCTTTCTTTTGCTGTAGTATGCGGTCTCCTGACAGCCGTTCCTGACGTTTGCGGAAGTTTTCCATTTCGGCCCGTTCGCGCAGGTATTTATTCCAGTTTTCGGCTGCTTCCTGGCGTGCCTGTTTCAGCTGGGCTTCCAGTTCCGCGACGCGTGTTTCCAGGTTTGGCTGCTCCTGTTGTTCTGGAGCGCCATTTGCTGCCTGCTGTTCTGTTGACATCTCCTTGGACTCTTCCATCTCTATGCCGTCTCCTTAGATTCTCAGTTGTAACCATTCAGCAGGGTCCCCAATCGTCCCAGTTCGCTCTTTACCTGCTGGTTATTGATGTAAGCTCTATCGCAACGTGAAGAAATTACGAAGGGGTAGCTGACATCTCAGTATAAACTTTGAGTCACTGTCTGTCAAATGTTATGCTACTTTTGTGTCAGGAACTCGACCTTTGGAGACGAGCTGGCCCCCCACGTCCCCGGCCACCCGCAAGGGTGGCCTTACATGTCCCGCGAGCGAGAAGGAGGCAAGGTGTGAACTGGCCCCCCGCAAGGGAGGGCCCTACATTTCTGGGGGCGAGAAGGAGGGCGGTATTTACTTACACTTCTTCGTAGTCGTCTTGTGTCTGTTCGGACCAGCGTGGGCCTCGTTCCAGCATGATTGGTCCCATCAGTTCATCCTGTCGTACATTGATGCGGTCCCATTTCCAGAGTTCCAGCACTGCGATAAACGTCACGATAATTACCAGGCGTGAGTGTTCGTTCTCAAGCACTGTTGAGAGCGGGACGGTGGGGTGTTGTTCCAGGTGGCTGACGATCTCCTCGATGCGCTCACTCACGCGTACTCGTGCTGTGGGGAGCAGCTCATTCCCATGTGCTTCGTCTCTGGCCTGTAGTTCGAGCAAGCGTTGGAAAGCGCGTGCCAGTGATTGTGCTTCTGTCTTCACCAGGGTGGGGGGTGTCCAGGTCAACTGTGTTTCGATGCCGGCCAGCAGGCTGGAGCGGGCATGTGTTTGCAGGCCGTCTTCCTCGCGCTGGCGCAGTGTTCTGGCGATCTCTTTCGCAATTTTATATTCGACCAGGTGGCGCTGCAACTCCTCCGCGATTTGAACCGCGGATTCGGCTTCAATACTGGCCTCCTCGCGGGGCGTTTGCGGCAGCAGGCTTTGTGATTTGATGAACAGCAGGCGTGCGGCGATAGTGACAAAGGCGGCCATATTGGCCAGGGGAAGCTGCTCAGTCTCCCACTGGCGCAGGTAGGCGATATACTGATCCGTTACAGCCATGAGCGAGATCGTCGTGATCTCCATCTGTCGCTTCTCGATCAGGTGGAGCAGTAGATCGAGAGGTCCCTCGAATGAGGGGAGGTGGACGATATAGCGTTGATTGTGTGTCTCCTCTGGTGCGACGGCCTGTTCTAGCATAGCTCAAGATACCTCGTCGACAAGATGGAGCTGTGAAGCCGGTCCATCGGGCTGGTGATGAGTGCGAATATAGAGAACTGCCCGACCGGAAAGTCCAGCGGTGGCGGCCAGTTCCGCGCCGACCTCAGCGTGCCACCAGGCATAGCTTAGCGAGCGGCGCCAGCGGGGTCGCAGTTGCTCGTGGAGGTCTTTCAGGGAGAAGACCAGACGTGTGAGCAAGCGAGGGGCCAGGGTTTTGCCCAGCACGATGGCCGGGCGTGTCCAGAAGGGAACGCGCCCCTGGGCCTTGCCGACATCGTGCAGCAGAGCTGCTGCCAGCATATCCGCGTCCTGGCAGCCCTGTGCCTGCAAGCCCCGGCAGACGCGCAGGCTATGCTGCTGATCCGCGTGCGACATCGTTGCGAAAAGGGGCAGGCACGTAGCGGGCAGCCAGCGCCGTACCTCTGTGTAGTCGTTCTCGCTGAGGGGTGGCGCGTCGCCTAGCTGTTGTCGTACCTGTCGTAGGCGATAGCGTATTGTCTGTAGCAAGGTGGTAGTGCTGCTTGTGTGTTCAACCTGAGTCATAGCTGGTAGAGCCCCACCACATTTATGACGGCTGGAATTGGTCCTACGAGTAGATCCACCAGGCTCAGTGACCAGCTGGCGATCAGTGAGTTCAGCGAGGGAATTGGCAGACCGCTAATCTGGGCCAGGAAGGGCAGCAGGAAGAAGATAGCCAGGATAATAAACGGTCCGTACGGGGCTGAACGCGCGAATGTCACCGCTTGCTTGCTTGGAAGCAGTGTATAGAGGATCTGGTAGCCGTCCAGTGGGTAGATAGGTAAGATATTAAAGATTGCCAGGCCGATGTTGACCATAGCGAAAACGGTCAGTAGTTGCAGTAGACGCTGGATCAGGAAGTTGGCAGCGGCTATACCTGTAGCCAGCACCAGGAAGTGAGTAAGCAGAGCGGCAGCTATGCCGATCAGCAGGCTCGTGAACAGGCCGGAGCAGGCCACGATCAGCACGCCTGTGTTCGCGCCCACGCGCATTTTCCAGGGATCGGGTTTGACGGGTTTTCCCCAGCCGAGGCCGATGGGGAAAGCGCCCATCGGAAAGAACGCCAGAATGACGCATAGTAGCGTGCCGACGGGATCGATATGGAAGCTGAGTCTGAGCGACTGTCTTCCCTCGTCGCGTGGGGTGGGATCTCCCAGCAAGGAGGCGGCCAGCGCGTGGCCGCATTCATGTAGCATCATCGCGACGAGAAACGAGGCGATGAGCATAAACGCCAGCACAACGTTGATAGAAATTTGCATTGTTCCTCACTTTTTCTGCAGGAGATCGATCTCCAGGCCCTCGTATGCTGAGCGCGTGTGGGCGAAGCGCTTGCGCGCCGCCTCTTCCATGCGGTCAAGCTGATCGTCGTCATAGGTTGGCTCGTGGTGGAAGAGAATCAGCTCATGGACGTGGGCTGCCCGGGCTGCTTCTGTTGCCATTTCCACCGTACTGTGGCCAAAGCCGTGCTTGATATGCTCATAATCGTGTTGTGTGTACTGGGCATCATGGATCAGCAGGTCGGCTCCCTGAGATAGTGCCAGAAAATCCGCCTCCTGTCCATTGCTCCATTCCACATCTGTAGCATAAACCAGGCGCCGGCCGGCATATTCAATGCAGTAGATCAGTGCGCCATCCAATGGGTGGGTTTGTGTCATACAGGTAGTGATTCGCACCTCATTGGGATTGTTGGGGCTACTGACCTGTTGTTTTATGAATGGATTTTTGTTATCCGGTTGCCAGCAGATGCACTGTGTTCCGGTCAATGTATGGTAAGTGCGATGTGATGGCAGTGTTCGTACGTCTACGGGAAAATACGGAGGGGACATCAAAGAGGTTACAAGCTGTTCGATGTTGTGGCCGGCCAGTTCCGGTCCAAACAGGTGAAGGTTGGTGCGTGCATCGAAAAGTGGTGCGAAGAAAGGGAAACCAACCAGGTGATCTCCATGCCCATGTGTGATAAAAAGAGCGAGATCGAGTGTATCCTGTTGAACTGCTTGCTGCATCAGGTCCTGGCCCAACTGGATAATGCCGCTGCCGGCATCCAGGATCAGGGTGTGAGATCCAACCTGGATCTCGACACAGGAGGTATTGCCTCCGTGTCGTAGTGTATGAGGGCCTGGTGTTGGATAACTGCCTCGTACGCCCCAGAAACGAACAAGAAAACGCTGTTTGCCAGCCATAGCACCTTAAACTCCTAACCACAACCTGGTGTTGGACAGTTGCACCTATTATAACCCGCGCCGCCTGTGTTGAAAAGATTGTGTGTCAGATGACGCTGTGTGCGGTCATCCATGATACAATAAGGAAACAGCAGAGAGAGGGTCTGTCTGCTTACCAGGTGTGTTACAGGAGTATGGTGATGACAATGAATTTAGAGCGTTTTGCCGGGGGAGAGGTATGTTATTTGACGACTATGGGTCGTATCTCTGGTCGCCCGCACACGATTGAGATCTGGTTTGCTCTTAACAATCAGACGCTCTACATGCTTTCCGGGGGTAGGGAGCGGTCAGACTGGGTTAAAAATGCGCTGCACCTGCCGGATGTGGGGATAAAGATTGATGTTACGGTATTCGATGGGAAGGCACGGCTTGTGACGGAGCCTGAGGAAGACAGGCTCGCGCGCCAGCTGATCGCCAGGAAGTATCAGAAATCTGAGGGACATCTTGAGGAGTGGCTCAGGAGTGCGCTGCCGATCGCGGTAGATCTTGTGATTTGACAAATGGCCTAGTGGGTATTCCTTTTATGGTATTATACAGATAGGCGGGCGTATCCAGGCAGGGCTGTGAAGCAGTGAAGCCCATTGACATGCATTCATCACTGATATATCCTATTACTTGCAGTATCTTCATAGCGGATCGTACAGAGGGTTTGGTCCCTCCGCTTTTTCAACGTCTCACGTTGCGAGAGATCCTACGCCATACTCAAATAGATCTATTACTAGTACTTGTATATCAGGAAATTTGATTTCTAAGAGATATTATCAATTGTTTAACCCATTCTTGAGAGGTCACTGGCGATGAAACTGACGATGAAGGGAGATTACGGCCTGCGAGCAATGCTCGACATGGCTGCTTATTATGGGCAGGGGCCGATTGAGAGCTCCGATATCGCCAGTCGGCAATATATCCCGGAGCAATATCTGGATCAAATTCTCGTAGTGTTGCGTAAAGAAGGTCTGGTAAAGAGTGTCCGAGGTCCAAAGGGAGGGCACATGCTCGCCAAGCCGCCGGGTCAGATCACCATGGCCGAGGTTATGCAGGCGTTAGAGGGCTATGTTCCACCGATGGAATGTTTGCCCAACCCAGATTTCTGCAAGCTTTCCCCCGGCTGTGCATTGCGCGAAGTCTGGCAAAAAATCGACGTCATGACCCAGCAGATTTTAACATCGACTACTATTGAGGAACTGGCGCAGCGTCACCGAACCGGCAGCACAGAAACGATGTACTACATCTAGAAGTACCGGGGTTATGTCCCTGAATGCTCTCCTCGTGTCGTCCGTAGCGGCACACAAATTTTGCGGGATGCTCTTTTTATGTGAAGAAGGAGAATAAGCGTCTAAGGGGGGATGCTGTGGAAGAAGTACCGGGTACGCGCAAATTGATAGCAGTTGTTGAGGACGACCCACTGTTATCGGATCTGTTCTACGACATGTTAGAACGTTGTGGAAACTGGCGATTACACTTTTTTACTGATGGTCAATCGGCAAAGGATCAACTGCCCAGTCTGGGAGCAGATCTTATTCTCCTCGACATTGGTCTACCTAATCTGGATGGGGTATCTCTCTACAAGATCTTGCGTGGGCATAGCCATACCAGGGATATACCGGTAGTGGTGATTACCGGTAGTCATGATTGGGAACTGCATCGTATGGGGTTGCAAGCAGGGCTGCTGCTTCGCAAGCCCTTTAACATGCAAGAGTTGATCGACATTCTCAAGGCATTGTTGCCGGAGGAAGTTGATTGACGCTGCTACCGGAAGGAACCCGCTCCGTGTCTGTGTAGTTGAGCAGGGGAGCGCGCTTGTACTCCTGGTTCTGGTGGGAGTGCAGGCGCACATTTTTATGGAAGGCCAGGCTGAAGAATATATGGTCCGCTGGACGAAAGATGTAACGGAGTTAGTTGGGCGTACACCTCTCGTCGAACTGAAGCGTTTCGCGGCTGGATCTGAGGCCACGGTGCTCGCGAAGCTGGAGATGTTTAGCCCTGGGGGGAGTGCGAAGGATCGAGCTGCTCTGCGTATGGTTTGTGATGCGGAGTCCCAGGGTTTGCTGCGTCCTGGCAGTACTATTACCGAGCCTACCAGTGGTAATATGGGTATCTCGCTAGCGTGGGTTGCCTCTGCGCGCGGTTATCGCTGTATTCTCACCATGCCTGATACCATCAGCCTGGAGCGCCGGCTCCTGCTGCAGCGTCTGGGAGCTGAAGTTATCCTCACGCCTGGCAGCCTGGGTATGCGAGGTGCTATCAACAAAGTGACCGAATTGCGTACCACGTTGCCCAATGCCTGGTATCCCCAGCAATTTTACAACCGGGCCAATCCTCAGGCGCACCGGGACACCACTGCCGTTGAGATCTGGGAAGATACGGAGGGACTTGTGGATATAGTTGTTATTGGTGTTGGTACAGGTGGGACGCTAAGTGGTGTTGCCGAGGGTTTGAGAGCTCGTAAGCCTACGCTGGAAGTGGTGGCTGTTGAGCCTGCATCGTGCGCTATCCTTTCGGGTGGGAGGCCGGGGCCTCATCGTATTGAGGGTCTGGGTGCTGGTTTTTTGCCGGACACCCTGCGCGTTGATCTTATAGATCGTGTTATTCCCGTGGCTGACCAGGATGCGGTACAGACCGCGATCCAGATTATGGAGAAGGAAGGGCTATCTCTGGGTATCAGTAGTGGGGCTGCCGCCTGGGCGACGCTCCAGGAGGCGCGCAAAGAAGAGAATCGTGGTAAAGTCATCGTCACCATCTTCCCCAGCGCTGCCGAGCGCTATCTGCAAACCGTCCTCTTTGACGACCTGCGCAGCTAGTACAGGGGCTATATGCCAGCCTGTCGAGTCGTTGCAGTGTCTCTTCGTGTTGTATGTGGGGGCTTGTTCGCACATACCTGGTGAAGCGTGTCGCATTAGCGAACGGGCTCGCAACGGGTGAGTTTTTTTTCAGACTACAGCAAATTTGTAACCTCTGACCCTATTTGAATCGTCTTACAATACAGCAGTATATATGTGTAATGTATTAAGAGAGTAAAAACTCTGGAGAGAGTTGTTCATGATCACGCTTTTGAGGTAACTTTATGGCACAGAATGCGCCAGATGCATATCGTTTTTACCTGGGACGAGGCCAGCACAAATATATAAGCAGGTTTGGATGGATATTTTTCTGTGGCTGTATTCTCTGCGCGGTAGTGACTCTGCTGCTGGGTATCCAGTTCTGGCAGACCTATGCACACGAGTTCGTTCTCTATTTGAAGTGGCAGGATGCGCTATTCTGCCTGCTCAACTTCATCTCCATCATCTCGTTTGGCGGTAGCATTTTGATCTTACGTTTCATGCACGCTTTGCGTCAGGGCCGCAGCGGGGGTATCGTCACGTTGGAAGGTGATACGCTCATTGTACGAGATCTCTCCCCGGAGAACCTGCGCAGCATCTTCTGGATCATGAATAGTGTTTTCTGGTGTTTCCTGGCCGTCCTCGTTGGGCTTTTGCCAACCATTTTATTTGCCTGGACCGTTCATATTCCGGTCGTTCCCCTGGCAGTGCTGGCCACCTGTGTGGCTCTTTTGCTCAGCGTAGCCGGACTGGTAGCCAGTCTGATAGCTGGCTTCTTTATCGTTGTTGGTGGTATTGGCGTTGCCTCGCTCTGTCGCAAGCTTGGCGCCTCGTACAGATATATTTTGAGCGAGCACACCACCTTGCGTATCGACAATTTCGTGTTGGCTATTATCGAGCCAGGTATGCCTGAAGCCATGCTCGACCTTAACCTCTTAAATGCTGGGGATCAGCGCCAGTTGCTCTCGCTGCTCTACGCGCGCTGGCAGGCTGCTGAGCAGGTCTGGAGTCCCTCGCTGGGTGATGAGATTACCCTGGCGCTTGAAGAGGCTGAGCGTGGTGAGCAGTGTACGGTACTCGTCTAGCGTGGGAATAAAAGTCGTTCGTTATGTGTTTTCTTTTATGGAAAGTTTGTGTTTGTCGCTGGCGGGGTCCGAGGAAGTGTGATGCTTTTTGGTGAGTCAGTGCAGGTGGTGAGGGGGGTGTTGTAAAGAACTCTGAAAAAGACTATTGACACGCTTTCCAAAAGGTAGTATACTTAGCTCTTGCCGGAATAGGTATACTATAGATAGTGGTGTCACCGAGACGGGCAACGCTAGTAACAGACATAGATAAGGAACAAAACGTTAGCATCCATTGCTCCCCAAGACATGAGGATATTGCTATAACCACATCAGGTTGCACCTTCTGCCCAAAGTAAGATACACAAGAGGGAAAGGTCACAATGTGGCGTTTTTTGTTGTCTATACCGCGTCTATGTACTGATTATCGCGTTCAGCGTGGAGGGGATAGTTGTGTGGCAGACAGACCAGCAATATGTGTTTGTAGAGGTCGTAGGAGTAACCGTTTAAAGCGTTTGCAAACGGTTACTTTTCTTGTCATAAACCGTTTCACAACACAGGCATCATAAGGCATTTATCTGTTTTTTTCCGTTTTCCGTTGCAAGAGAGGCGCTTTTTGGCGTGTCTCTTCATTTCCTCTATGGCGACTAGTTGAGAGGAGAATACCGCATTATGGCAGTAACCACGCGGGCCGTAGCCCTTCCTGAGCGTGTTTCTTTCGCGCGCATTCCGGATATACGGCCTATGCCAGGGCTGATTCAGATCCAACTTGACTCCTTTGAATGGTTTAAGAAAGAAGGTCTGCGCGAGCTTTTTGATGAAATCTCTCCTATTGAAGACTTTACCGGCAAAAATCTCAGTCTAGAATTCATTGTACCACCCGAGCCGTTTGGCAAGCCTAAATACAGTGAAGATGAATGTCGTGATCGGGATGGTACGTATGCTGCTCCGCTCACGGTAAAGGCCCGTCTTATCAATAAAGAGACTGGTGAAATCATCGAGAAGGACATCTTCATGGGTGATTTCCCGCTGATGACCAAAGAGGGTACATTCATTATTAATGGTGCCGAGCGTGTGGTTGTCAGTCAACTGGTGCGTTCGCCTGGCGTCTATTTTACCATGGACGAAGACATCGCCACTGGTAAAAAGATGTTTGCTGCGAAGTTGATACCGGGACGTGGTGCATGGTTGGAGTTTGAGACCAGCAACAAGAACTTGTTGACGGTAAAGATTGATCGCAAGCGCAAGCTTCCAGTAACCACTTTATTGCGAGCGATTGCCAGCCTGGCCAAAGATCAATGGCACTCTGAGCAGTTAGACCTTTCCACGGACCAGGGCATTCTCGACGCCTTTGCGGCTGTTGATAATGATCCTACGATTCGTTATATTCAGGCCACGCTTGATCGTGATCCGGTGAAAAAAGAAGAAGAGGCGCTGCTTGAGCTGTATAAAAAGCTGCGTCCGGGGGATCCTGCGACGCTTGACAATGCGCGTTCCCTGGTCAAGAACCTGTTCTTCAACCCGAGGCGCTATGATCTGGGCAGTGTTGGTCGTTACAAGCTCAATCGCAAACTTGACCTGTCTACTCCGCAGAGCACACGTATCCTGACCCAGGATGATCTGGTGAATATCATTCGCCGACTCGTGTATTTAAACAACGGGCATGGGCGCAAAGATGATATTGACCACCTGGGCAACCGCCGTGTGCGCTGTGTTGGTGAGCTCATCCAGACGCAATTCCGTGTTGGCCTGCTGCGCATGGAACGCGTTGTCAAGGAGCGTATGAGCATTCAGGAGCCTGGTCAGGCCACCCCGAATGCTTTGATCAATATTCGCCCGGTTGTTGCGGCGATGAAGGAATTCTTTGGTGGCAGCCAGCTTTCCCAGTTTATGGACCAGACCAACGCGCTGGCCGAGATTGGGCATAAGCGTCGTCTATCGGCTCTTGGTCCTGGAGGTCTCTCGCGAGACCGCGCCGGATTTGATGTCCGTGACGTGCATCAGTCGCACTACGGTCGTATCTGTCCGATCGAGACGCCTGAAGGTCCGAACATTGGTCTTATTGGTAACCTGGCGACCTATGGCCAGATCAATCCGTACGGCTTTATCGAGACGCCTTACCGCAAGATCTACAAGCGGTTGCGCGCCACTGATCGTCGGCTGATTGGTCGTGAGTTCCGTGGTGTTGTGGGTCGCTTGAACCAGGACGTTGTCTCGGCCGATGGCGAAGTGCTGATCAAAGCCAACGAGCGTGTGCGTGTCAGCCCTGAATTGTTCGAGCAATTATCGCAGGAGCTGGGTGATGTTGAAGTGCGTGTCAGGCCTTTCGTTACCGACGAAGTTGATTACCTGACTGCCGATGACGAAGAGAACTTCTGGATTGCCCAGGCCAACGCTTTCCTGAGCGAAAATAGTGAGTTTGAAGAAGAGCGTGTGCTGGCCCGCTATCAGGGTGAGTTCGCGGAAGAGCGCACCGACAACCTCGATTACATGGACGTATCACCGCGCCAGACGGTCAGCGTGGCTACCGCGCTTATCCCGTTCCTGGAGCATGATGACGTGAACCGCGCGCTTATGGGTGCGAACATGCAGCGCCAGGCTGTACCGCTGCTGCGGCCGCAGTCACCTGTTTGTGGCACGGGTATTGAGCGCCAGGTTGCAATCGATTCTGGTCAGGTGCTGGTCAGCCCGGTCTACGGAGCGGTTGTCACCTCGACCGCGCGCAAGATCGAGATCGTTGATGAGCAGGGTGAGGTGCATTCGTTCCGCATGCGCAAGTTTGTGCGCTCGAATGCCGGCACCTGTATTAATCAGCGTCCGATTGTGCGCAAAGGTGACTATGTCACGCCCGGCCAGGTTATCGCTGACAGCTCCTCCACGGACAGTGGCGAGCTGGCGCTGGGCCAGAACATCCTGGTGGCCTTTATGAGCTGGGAGGGTGGCAACTTCGAGGACGCCATTCTGATTAGCGAACGTATTGTCCGCGAAGATCTTTTTACGTCAATTCATATTGAGAAATACGAGGTTGATGCTCGCGACACCAAACTGGGACCGGAAGAG
>JAFMRP010001489.1 GCA_017354095.1 Ktedonobacteraceae bacterium | reverse complement strand
CCGGCCAGTAGCGAGATGAACTGGTCGGGGTTAGCTGTTTTGGTATCCAGCAGCATGGTAGAGAACAACGTCAGGAGCGGGCTGGTCAGGCCAATGGTCAGCACGACCAGTACCATTGCCAGTCCTGCAACCTTCTTGTGTGGGTGCTTCATAACCGGCGAGAGTTGCGAGATGCTTTCCAGGCCTGAGAATGCCAGGAAGGAGCCGGCAAAACCAGCTAGCAGCGCTGTCCAGGTCAATTGCTGGCCCACGAACATACGTGGGAAGAGCGAGAGAAACTCGCTAAACGTGATGTGCGAGAAAACTGTGAAGAGTATCGCGATATCGCTTATAAAGGCGATGACCGCTCCCACCAGGCTCACTTTGGCGCTTTCGCTGATTCCAACCCAGTTCAGGAGTCCGAGCAATACAAGAATGCCGATGGTGAACCAGAGTGTATAGGGACCGAGCGAGGGCGCGACCACACTCAGGTAGATAATGCCTGATAGGCAACTGATAGCGGCGGTCAGGAAGTAGTCCACCAGGATAAACATGCCGCCGAGTGCACCAAACCAGGGATTGAGGGCCTGGGCCGCGACGGTCACAACGCCGCCACCCTGTGGAAAACGGTGGGTTACTTCCGTGTACTTGATGGTAAGCAGGACAAAGACGAACATGGTCAGAAAGACGAAAAAAGCGGCCAGGGCTCCTACACTTTTGAAGAGAATCCCCGGCACATAGTAGATCGATGTGCCTATGTCCGCAAAAACAACGGCCCAGCAGAGAATGGGACCGAGCATATTACTTTTTGAGCCACCATGCTCATCTCCGTGGGCCTGAGCTGATTCTTGAGTCAGAGACTCCTGCGTCATGTCTATCCTCTTGTGCAGAGAAAATGTTGATACCTGGCAGCCTGCCAGGCATCTCTAGTGACACTACTGCCCTAGATTGATGTTCCCTAGTGTAGCATGTTGACTGATGAAAGTACAACCTTTCTTGAGTGACTTATGAGCGCAATTCCCCCTTCACAGAGGAAATTTTTAGAGTTCTCACTCATTTCTTGAGATTTTTTTGAGCATTCCATACCTGCCTTCTATTACTATACGAGGATTGTCGATGGCTATCAAACAGAGGGGTATTCTCCTTGAGCGTTTCTTGAGGAGTCACCCCCCTCTTTTTATCTCCTTTTGAGGAAAACTGGGATATAGTTTCCCCTGGGTGATGTGAATGGCTGCTGCTCAAAAGGCAGAGCCGTCGAGTTCAGATCGGAAAAGCAGATGCAAGGAGCTACTATCCTGCTCATAGAAGATGATGATATCTTGCGCAGCGTAATCAAGCGCAATCTGGAGATACGCGGCCATCGTGTCAACGTGGCTGTTGACGCCGCGCAGGCAGTACAACACCTGCGCGATGAGCATTTCGATCTTATCTTTCTCGATATCAATTTGCCGGATCAGACCGGCTGGGACGTGCTGCGCGCTGCGCGCTCTGAATCTGGCTTCCTGCAACAGGAGGTCGACGGTAAATTACCGGTCGTTGTGCTCTCTGCGGTGCGTGTCAGCCCGCAGCGGCTGGCCGAATTTCATCCCCTGGCCTATTTGCCCAAACCTTTTCCTATGGAAGCTGTGTTGCGCCTGGCGTCCGAGGCAGCTCTGCGCGCTCAGGCAACCGGCGAGCAAAAACCTTACTCCGGGGAGGGAAGATTTTATGCTTGATGTGATTGTTGTGCTGGCCTCGCTGGCGTTCTTTGTGCTATGTATCGGCTTTACGTTCGCTTGCGATCGCCTCTAGCACTCTGTCTCTATGTGCTTGCACTGTCTCTAAAGGAGGCTGGTGAGAAACAATGAATACTCCGCTTGAGTATATCCTGGTTGGCGCTGTGGCTCTGCTGGTTAC
>JAFMRP010001488.1 GCA_017354095.1 Ktedonobacteraceae bacterium | reverse complement strand
CCATCTCTGATCCTGAGAGCATCCCTAAATGTTGTGCCCCGCCGCAGGCGGGGCACAACATTTAGGGATGCTCTACTCCGTATTACTCATACCCTTCACAACCTCAAACAGGAACCACGTACGCTTCTCTGTCTGGTCGATAATGACTTCCAGCTCACTGGCCGTAGCCACATCGCGATTCTTCTCACAGATCTCATGCGCCTCTCTCTGGGCATGGGCCATGTGCTGGTTATCCTCCATGAGCCGGCGCATCATCTCCCCCGCCGGCACAAACTCATCATTATCATCGGGAATGGTCTGTAGCATGCTAATATGCGTAATTGAGCGAACCGTCGTGCCCCCGATGCGGCGAACACGCTCGGCCAGCGTATCAATCGACGCCAGAATCGACTCCGCTTGACCGTCCAGGAGCTTGTGGTAATCACGGAAATGCGATCCGGACATGTGCCAGTGATAATTCTTCGTTTTCACATACAGCGCGAAACTATCTGCTACCAGGCGATTCACCGCTTCCGTAATCGCTTTCACCTCTTCTGACTTCAAATCAGTAGGCGTCGCTAATTGAGCCGGAGCCGGAAAAGACTTGATCGCCTGCTTACCCTGCGTCTTCGAAACTGTCGTCACAAGCTTACTCCTTACTATTCTAACTCATCACTATTACAAACCCATCCGCGTCTTTTCACCTTGCACTTATGTACACGTCTTGCATACGCAATTAGCAACACTGCTTTCCCGTGGCGAAATGGGAAATATAAGACCCCCTTGCGGGCGGCCAGAGGATTAGATATACTCTTTAGCATAATGAGTAAAACGGGCTATAGACTCATTTGTATACTTCAATTTAGATACTTTGAAGAAAAGTTTGGGTGTATCATGGAACGCATCGGACAGCGATTAGGACACTACCGCTTATCGCGCTTAATCGGGCAGGGAGGCTTCGCGGACGTCTATCTCGGCGAACATATCCACCTCAAAAGCTATGCCGCGATTAAAATTATGCACACACGGCTCACCAGCGAACTGCAAGACAGCTTTTTAAACGAGGCTCGCACGCTTGCGCTCCTGGTCCATCCGCGGATTATACGCGTCCTGGATTTTGGCATCGATCAGCAAACAGCCTATCTGGTAATGGACTATGCTCCGCACGGCACGCTGCGGCAGCGACATCCCACGGGCGTACGCCTCTCTCCCCAGACGGTCGCCGGATACCTGGACCAGATCGCCGCAGGGCTGCACTATGCCCATCATCAAAAACTGATTCA
This sequence comes from Ktedonobacteraceae bacterium, assembly GCA_017354095.1. Classification (GTDB taxonomy): domain Bacteria; phylum Chloroflexota; class Ktedonobacteria; order Ktedonobacterales; family Ktedonobacteraceae; genus Bu33. The sequence goes on along the minus strand of JAFMRP010001488.1, from coordinate 615 downwards.
TCGCGACCTGAAACCAGATAACGTGCTGATCAACGCACAGCACGATCTGCAAATCGCGGACTTTGGCGTCGCGCTCATCGTTCAGACCACACAACCCCTGAAAACGAGTGAGGAATTTGCCGGCACCGTGACCTATATGGCACCCGAACAGCTACTGGGCAAGCCGCAATTTGCCAGCGATCAGTACGCCCTGGGCATTATGGCCTATGAGTGGCTGAGTGGCTGCCGCCCTTTTGAAGGCACCTTTACCGAGCTATTCATCCAGCACCAGCATACTCCTCCAACCTCGCTCTGCGAATTGGTGCTGGGCCTCCCACCCGCTATCAATCAGGTCGTGCTCACCGCGCTGGATAAAGATCCCACCCGGCGCTTTTCGACTATCAAGGCCTTCGCCTCTGCTTTCTCGGCAGCAGTCGCCCAGGCATATCCCTCCACTGCCCTTGTCCGCCCAGAAGAGTCATTCTCGACCGTTCACATGTCCCTAGCGTACCAGGAAGCGCAGCCGGTCCATACATCAGGTAATGCAGCGTCTCGCTCGGCTGAAGCGATCTCCGCGTCCGCATTGTCTACAGGACCGGTCAGTCGTCCTGCCTCCGTTGCTCCGCTGCACACGCC
>JAFMRP010000370.1 GCA_017354095.1 Ktedonobacteraceae bacterium | reverse complement strand
GCAATGCTGGGCAGCTAGTAACATGGCCAGGGCGGAGTGCATGCCGCCGCCGCTGAAGGCGATGATCTGGTCGTGTGCCGGGAGCAGTTCCACGCTGGCCTCGTCGAGCAGCGCGGAAAGCTGATCGAGCGTTTCGGACCCTGTAGATGCCTCGTCGAGATGATAATCAGTGAAGGCGTTGACCAGCGTTTTACCGCGCTGCCAGCGTAGAAGTGAGCCTGCGGGTACAATATTGATATCTTGAAAGGCCGTCCAGGGCGCGGGGATAAAGCCATAACGCCACAAGGCATCCAGTGCAGCCAGGCGTAAGCGGCGCGGCACTCCCAATGCCAGCAATGCCTTGATCTCGCTGGCGAAAAGCAGATTGCCCGGTGCTGGCCAGTTCTCGATATAGTAGAGCGGGTGCAGGCCAGAAAGCGGACGGCGATAGACAAGTGTATGCCGGTCAGGTGTCCAGTCCAATACGGGTGGCTCAGAGCTGTGGGGCAGTGCATAGGCTGGATCAGCGAAAGCGACCAGTCCAGCGCCGGGATGAAGCGTCTGGGTAGGCTCACCCCCATTATGCTCCAGTGCTGTTTGCAACGCCGCCAGAACCTGCTCTATCGTCTCTTGTGGTGTCTGCTCGCCCGTCAACCATCCCGCGAGTGTCGGCATACTTTTTTACATCCCTATTCCAATCAATTATAGCGGTCTTTGCGCCAGGGTGCATCCGAGCGGCGCATCCAGCGGCCATTGAAAAAGATATAGTGATCCTCCTCGTCAAAAAGCGAGTCGCTCAGATCACACTCTGTCCATTCAATCCAGGTATTAGGGCCGCTTTCCTCGCGGGCACGACGTACCAGAAACGTGATAAGCGCCGGGGCATCTTCCAGGTCAATACCTGGGAAATGCTCTTCGTCGATATCGCCTTCCACCTCGATCTGTTTATCACCCTGGTTGCCCCGCAGGACATAGTAAATGTACATGTTATTCACCCTCTTAAACTGGCTGCCCGCTATGCGACGGACGGCTAAAATATGCTGTCTTCTGCTTACATCATATCGCATGATTGCATCTCTGTCACCAGATTTGAAGACGTTCATCGCCTGGCCAGTAGACGGAGACGCCCAATTTTTGGGCAACCCTCAAAATTAGTGCCTTTACAGCCGGTCTCAAGTTGCATAATTGTGAGATAGCATGGTATATTTATTATCACAGCACAGGTATAGTGCCTGTCTTGCTCGGTCAGTCAGTCGATCTGATTGTTTGTGTCAGTTGAATTAGGAGCGCTGAATGTTCATTCTCCTGCTCACACTTCTCGGTATCGCCCTCGTAATCACTTTTGTTGGCCTGTGTCTCTCTTCTCCCAATGCGCACACCTCCAGCCAACGAGTGAGCCAGTATGCCGGACGCGGCGGGCCCGCACGTCGTAGCCGAGAATCAGTTGCGTATGGTGCTCGTGGAGACGCCCCATTACCTGCTAGGTCTGCGCAGATACGTGCCAGCCGTTATGCAGTGAGCGCCGAACGGCGTGGCATGGCAATGTCGGTAAATATGGCTGATATCCTGCGCTGGCGTAATGGCAAGCCATCTTCCTGGCTGGGTGCCCTGTTCGTTTTACTGGCTCTCTTCAGCTTTTGCCTGGTCACATTAAAGACACTGTCCATCGGTCCTGGATTGATCGTCGATACCTCGCTCTCTGATTCTTCTATCACTGCTACCGCCGTCCAAAAAGCAAAGACTTCAGATCCTTTTGCCAGTCTTGCTGGAGCCTCCAAAGCTCTGGTGCGTCTTGGCCAGCTTGACCGTGCTCAGTATGCCTCTCAGGATGAGTATAGTAAATGGGCCAATTCCGCCTGCTCCACCGCTGCGATGACCGAGGTTATCAACGCCTACGGACATCACTATCGTATCACTGACATTCTGAAGGTAGAGGCAGGCATTGGAGAGATTACGCCGGAACTTGGCCTGGTGGAACCCGTCGGTGTTGATCGCACCGTTGAGCGCTTCGGCTTCAAGGCTGTCTGGCTCACAAACTCCCCGCTTGACAAAATTATCAAGGTGGCGAATGATGGTCGCCCGGTGATCGTTGGCTGGCCACCCGAGCGCTGGTCTGGCGGGCATATTCTGGTCCTGCGTGGCGGCAACAACCAGAATGTCTATCTTGCCGATTCGTCTCTTTATAACTACCAGGTAATGTCTCGCTCGCGCTTCACACAACTCTGGGCTGGCTTCGCCGTCGCGGTGGTTCCCAGGTAACAAAAATATGTGTCACAAGCAATAAAAAAATGGGGGACTCGCTCGGGTCCCCCATTTTTTGCTGCTTTTACTCTTTCTTCTCTGAGGCCTTTTCCTTTTCTTCTTTTGGAATATACAGCTTGATCCTGCGGAAGGCTTCCGCGTATTGTATGTCAAGCCCCTGTTTTTCTTTCGCGTCTTTAGCCACCACTGCCGCGCGCTCGCGGATGCGCTCCACCATATCAACGCCGGCGTCAAATTGCGTGTCGTGGCAGTTCAAGCCCTTGCCCTTTAGCTCGATGGTCTCGCTGACATCAATGTAGGTGTTTACCTGGCTGGTGGAGAAAAGATACAGCTCGTGCACCTTATAAGGTAGCAGCCCTTCCGCCAACAGTTCGCGATAGGTGCGTGGGTTGCCAACTGCGGGGAATATAGCATCAAGCACAATATTGCCCGTGGCGCGATGGTCAGGGTGATTGATGTGGCCCGTTGATTCCGGTGATTCGTTTGGATCAGGAGCATAGATATGCTGCGATGGATCGTGCGTGAAAACAACGCGCGGGCGATATTTGCGAATCAGGCGTGTGACAGCCTTGCGTGCCTCTTCGCTGTTGACCAGGTGCCCATCGGGGAAGCGTAAAAACTCCACTGCTTGCACCCCCAGCACTTCACAGGCCATACGCTGCTCCTGCTCGCGTATGAGCATCAAATCTGTATCGCCGATGCTGGGAACTTCACTGCCTTCGGTTCCATCAGTCATGACGACCCAGACTACCTTTTTGCCTTGCTTGGCCCACAGTGCAGATGTCGCTGCCGTCGCGAAGTCCGCGTCATCGGGGTGTGCACCGATAACCATTGCTTCGTAATCAGGTGTCGTCACCTGCTGGAGCGCACCTTCTGCTTTTCGATCTCCCATAGTAGAAAATACCCCTTAGTATAGAATCTCCTGGCTGTCTTCGGCCCTCTCATGTATCCTTTCCACTGAGGAAGGCGGCACAGAGAATATGTTTTTCCGATCCGCATGAGAAGACTGAAAACATGAGGATACTGAATCGTTATTTATAACGCCCTCAAAGGTGTCGATTATTTCCTGCGCCGCTACCTGGCGTCCCAGCAGCTTGTCCAGTCCTACTGCTCGCTCTGGTAGCCCTTCGCGCAGAAGCGCCTGTTCCTCTGGTGTTTGACCCAGAATCTCGGCCAGCTGATCGCACTTCCATTGGAGCAGTACACCGGCTTGCAACAGCGTAACTGCTTGGCGGCGAATCATACACAATCCCACTATCTTGCGCTGACCGACGACGACTTCATAGGGCGATAGTGTGCCGTAACAGGCCCGGTTCATGAGCTGCTCATAATCGCGGGTGGCTGGATCTTTGAGCCGCGCACGCGCTGTGTGTGCCTCGTCCGGCGATACTACGCGCGTTTGCGCTCCTAGATGGTTCAGTGTGGTCATCCAGGTCTCACCAAACCAGCGATACGATTCGACAATATCGTGCTCAATCAGCGGATGCCCGGCTGGCAAAACTACATCGAGACTGAGCAGTGCCGGACCTACTAGCACCGCTGTTCCACCAGCGCGCCTCTGGTACACAGGTATGGACGGATAAGCCGCGTTGAGGGTCGTCTGCTTCTGTGAGAAGCCCAGCACCAGCCCGGCTGGTTCTGCCAGGTACCAGTACAATATTGGCTGATCGCCAGGTTGCACCGTATTGAGAAAGTGTTCGCACTGCTCTATATGTTGCTGCTGATCTGCGATAGTCAGCGGAAAGATATGCCAGTTACTCATCAATCGTATTGAAATGCCTGTCCCATATGCTATGCTGTCGGCTCGCACCAGAACTGCTACCAGCAAAAGCGACGATCTCGACACTCCTGATTCTATCACGCAAATGCTCAGGTGTCACTCCACTCCTCCCTGCCGCTTGCGGCAGATTGCTATAACCCCCTGGGACAATAGAAAGGCGCTGTTTACAGCCCTCGGCGCAACCCGTATACTACTTATAGAAGCTTTTTTGTATCATTCACTATTGACCAGCAGAGGTTGTTATTAGCTCTTGTCAATCACTCCCAAACCAGGAAAGATGTGCATTTTATGGAAAAACAAACCATACCCGATCGATTGCATACATTTCACGTGACGCGGCGTTGCCACGAATGCAGCGAAGAAGCACTGGGACGTTGCCCCGATTGTCGCCTCAGTCTCTGCCAGGAACACTTCCCGAAACAGCAGCATTCGCCGTGCGCGGAAAAACAGATGCGCCTGGCACAGCTACAGGTCTGCTACGTCTGTGGCACGCAGGTGTACCCCGACCAGTGGTCGCTCTCTAAGACCTCGCACTATGTTGATCAGTTCAGTTGTAAAGGCTGTGGACGCTATATCTGTGATGAACTGCATACCCAGCATAAAAGCGAAGAGGTTATCATTACCCGCGAAGGCTTGCGAGGACATCGTTATCAGTATACAATCCGTTATTGTGATCTCTGCGCGCCATTTCATCATGTTGGGGGGCTCACAGGGTTAACCCGCGTCGCGATGATCATCGTGACCATTGTGGCTGCAATTTTCTTCTATTTTCATCCTTAGTTGCAGGATAGTGACAGAAGGGGAAGGAAAGCCGGGACGGAAATATATCTCCGCCCTGGCCAAAATAATGGTAACATCATCAACCGTTCAAGCAACACTACAACGCCATCAGCAGGCAATCGATACAGCACTCCGTTCCACCTTGAACGAGATCGCTGCTCAGGGTGGGACAGATCGACTGGAACCGCACTATGGACAGATGCGCTATCACCTGGGCTGGGTCGACGAGCATTTCGTGCCTACCAGCAATAATCCAGGCAAATTGCTGCGTCCCACACTGCTGATCCTGGCCTATGAGGTGGCGGGAGCCTGGGAGCTATCATCCCGTCGCGATTACATACAGCGCGCGCTGCCAGCAGCGGTAGCAGTCGAACTGACGCACAACTTTTCATTGATCCACGATGATATAGAGGATGGAGACGAAGAACGGCGCCACCGTAAAACGCTCTGGAAAATCTGGGGTATCCCACAGGCTATCAATACGGGCGACGGCATGTTCGCCATGGCGCGCCTGGCGCTCTGGAACTCACTGGAGCAGGGGGTTGAACCTGAGATAGTGATCCGCCTCGCGGCAACTCTCGACCGCGTTGAATTGACTCTTGCCGAAGGCCAATACCTGGATCTGAGTTTTGAGAATGCGCAAGAGGTTTCCGTGACACAGTATCTCGATATGATCAGACGCAAATCGGCAGCGATTATGGCGGGTGCGGCGGAGATAGGTGCTCGTCTGGGAACGCGTGATCCAGAGACAATCAATCGCCTGGGCAACTTTGGCGAGGCGATTGGCATCGCCTTCCAGGTGCGTGATGATCTGCTCGGTGTCTGGGCTTCAATGGCCGAACTGGGTAAGACTGAAGCGGGTGATATTTACCGGCGCTAGAAAAGTCTGC
>JAFMRP010001487.1 GCA_017354095.1 Ktedonobacteraceae bacterium | reverse complement strand
AAACACGCTGGTGCTCCTCTCTCCTGTTGAGGATCTCCGCGAACGTGGATCAAGACCAACGTTCATGCTTCGGGATCGCCTTCAGAAGCGAGCTGAGCACGAGAGTGGCGTATGAACCACCAAACCGGGTCAAGGTCAAAATAACAATTCCTAATCGCTTTCTTTGACATACTTTCTCCTCTTCGGCTCGTTTGGTGATTTGAAAGGTGGTGTGATTGTATTTAGGTAGTCAGGTGAGCCTCACTCTTGCTTTGCGCCTTCCTGGCTCTTCTGTCTAGCCAAAAGAAGAAGAGCGCGAGGAGACTCATAATGAAGATCAGAAGATAGCAGAGCTGATAGTAGATCGATAGGTCAGCAGACAGCAATGTCAAACCGTTCTGAAAGACGGTTAGGAAGAGGACGCCTATCAAGGTATTCAAGACGTCGCCTTTTCCTCTTCTCAGGCCGTTCCCGCTGATACTGAGGGCCGCTAAAGCACTCATGCTCCAGTTCCAGGCCTGGTTCGGCATAGTTGTCCCCTCATAGAAAACGGCTCCCATTCCGGCTGCAACTGCCAACAAACCTGAGATCACCATCACCACGATCTTCATACCATCTCCATTGATACGCTTTGACCGCGTAGCGCCAACGAGCGAGAGTTGGCGTCCATATTGGGTATGGCGAGTCAAGAGAGAGCCGAGCAAGAAGATCGCCACCATCACCACCCCTGATGCAACACCCGCGGATACATTGCCACTGGAGAGGACGATGACAGGGATACCTCTGGACAAGAGAGGATCGAGGAGGACAAAGAGGAAGAAAGCAAGCAGGGTGGTGAGTATGACTGGTACTTTCAATCGGACGCGAAGCAGTCCGACCAAGCCCTCGAAGAGTATGACCACAAACATCGTGAAGATGAGCGCCAGCGGAAAAGGTACATGGCCCATGGTGACGAGCTCAGCGACCATGATAGCAGCAAAGGCCGCCAGAGCACCCGCACTCAGATCAAATTCACCAGCGATGACGACCAGGGTCATCCCGAGGCTCATCATGCCAACGGGTGCAGCAGTAATTAGGATATGCACCAGATTTATGCCAGAAAGCATGACTGGCCGCACTATCGCAAAACAGGTAGTAAGCACAACCAAACTGATCAGGAGACCCCAACGATGCAGGAACCTGAAGATCTGACCAACACGATCCATGATGATACGCTCCTTTGAGAGGAATTTAAGGATATGATGGCACAAGGAGTGAAGGATGGAGGAGAGCTTCACTCCTTGCGTCATACACAGTGTGTGTAAGAACTCACCACAACCGTGTTCCAGAACAACTTTCGCCTTCTGTATTCCATCTGACGGTTGTGAATGCTCTGTCTGTCTGCCAATAGCAATATCCTCGCGAGACAGGCACCATTCTGCCTGACAAATGGGCGAGCATATGGTTGGCTTGCATCGATCATGTCACCTTCAAGAGGCTATCCAGATGTATTGACCTTTGCTGAACATGCCCGCTTTGCATGAAGGTCTCACTACAAGGAGAGCCGCAAGAGCGTGAGCTGCTCTCCTCAGCTTCCTCGCTGCTTTTCCTGAGCCGTTCCACACGGATGCAGTCTCCACTCTGCCCACATTCTGGAAAGCCGTGGCCATACCGATGCAGGGCATGGGAGAAGCGTTCATACAGATGGAGTGGCCGATTATGATCAAGAGACCGGTTTCTATGATTGCCAACGGTGTCTGCGCCTCGTAGCACCGGGAAAACGTCCCAAGTTGAGAGGTTGTCGCCAGCGAAGCGATCTGGTCAGGCATCGGCATGGAAGGTGCCGGTGTCGGTGATGAGGGATGATACTCCATTTCTCTCTCCTTCGATATCCGCTATTTCCGGTCACTCGCCAGGTTC
>JAFMRP010001486.1 GCA_017354095.1 Ktedonobacteraceae bacterium | reverse complement strand
CACCATAGAAAACCTCACGCTTGCTCATCAGCGGGAGTGCAGAGGGCGCAGCGCCTCTGCCGGGGTTCGGGGTGTCCCCGAAATACTCCTTCTCTTTTTTGGCGAGCCGCCGCAGGCGGCGAGAAGTAGCATGGAAACATCCTGCAACCTCGCTGAATTCTATTGAATATTCAATCAAAATATGTTACGTTTAGTAAAGACGATCTCACTAGCTTCATGCAATGGCCACAGTTCCGTACAACGTGCAAAGAAGGACGGGAAAAACGCATGGATGCTAAAACTATTCGCAGCACCCGCCGCGAGGAAATCATGGCTGCCGCGCGGGACCTCTTCAGCCGCAAGGGTTACCATGGGACAACCATGCCGGATATTGCGCGCGCGGCCGGCATCAGCACCGGGCTCATCTACTATATCTTCCCCAGTAAAGAGGAGATCCTGCTGGCCTGCTGTGAAGAAGTGGCAACCCTCCACCTCGATCTATTTCATCAAGCCAGCGATATCCCCGATCCTCTCAAGCGCTTCGATTTTATCGTGCGCGAGCTCTATACCTCCCTTGATCGTGGATCGAAACGCTTGATCATCATGTACCGCGATAGCTCGACCCTTCCGCGCGAGACCCGCGAGCGCATCCTTGCCATGATCAAAAATCTGGACAACCACTTTCTGGAACTCTTTGAGGAGGGACAGCGCGCGGGCGTGTTTGCGCCAGATATCCCCGAACCCCGTGTCCTGGCCGCGAATGTGCTTGGCCTCGGACACCTGTGGGCATTGCATAAAACCTGGCACTTTGCGCCTGAGATTGATCTGGAGACCTACATCTCCGCCCAGCTCGATTACTTTCACGCACAGTTATTACGAAAATAGGAGTGAAACGATAAGCGATAGACGTTCCCTCCAGGGTACGTCCATAATCCGTATTTCATTGACCCGGGCCAGGGTAGGAGACTGTGCCGTTTCTACCCGGCCTGCGTGCTAGCGTCGCGACCAGCAATGCAAAGGAGCAAGATCATGGATTTTCGCCTGACTGAAGAACAGAAGATGGTTCAGGAGACCGTTCGCGCTTTCGTGGCGAAAGAGCTGCTACCCCTGGAGGGAGAAGTCCTGCGCAGCGAGCGCGAGGGGGGGCCGGGCATCGAGCGAAGTAAGATTCGGGAGCTGCAACTCAAAGCCAAAGAGATGGGCTTCTGGGGCATCAACACTCCCGAGGAGTACGGGGGAGCCAATCTTGGCCCGGTCATGACCGCGATCATTGTGATGGAGTTGGCGCGCACGTTTGTGCCGTTCACGTTTGGTGGCACCGCCGATAACATTCTCTATCATTGCAACGAGGAGCAGAAGCAGCGTTATCTGATTCCCACCATCAATGGCGAGCGCCGTTCCTGTTTCGCGCTGACCGAGCCCGGCGCCGGTTCCGACGCGGCGAACATTAAGATGCGCGCAATCAAGGATGGCGACCACTGGATACTCAATGGCGAGAAGATTTTCATTACCAATGGCAATGAGGCCGACTTTACGATGGTCTTTGCCGTCACCGATCCCGAGAAGGGCGCGCACGGCGGCGTTACCTGCTTCCTCGTTGACCGCGAGATGGGCTGGACCTCCAGCTATATCCCCACCATGGGTGAGTGGGGACCGGCCTCGCTCTACTTTGAAAATGTACGGGTTCCTGAGAAGAATATCCTGGGCGAACTGAACGGGGGCTTCAATCTGGGAATGCAGTGGATCGGGGCTGGCCGCTGGACGATCCCCGCCCGCGCCGTTGGCCTTGCCGAGCGCGCCCTGCAAATGGGCATCGATTACGCGAAACAGCGTGTGTCAATGGGCCAGCCGATCGCCAATTATCAGGCCATTCAGTGGATGATCGCTGACTCATACGTCG
>JAFMRP010001485.1 GCA_017354095.1 Ktedonobacteraceae bacterium | reverse complement strand
GAGACAGACGAGGATGACGCGCTCGTGTCGCCCGCTCAAGCAGGCACCACGGGCGGAGATGCCCCCTCGCAGCAGCAGGATGATCCCGCCTCTCCTCCCATGCCTGTCGACCACCAGCAGAAAGCACCCGCCAGCAGATCGCACACGCTGCCCTGGAAACTGTTCGGCTGCGTGGCCCTCATTGGTCTGTTAGCAGGGACCTCCATTGCCGTGGCCCTTTCCTACTGGCTCCCAGCGAGCATCACGATCGTCCCCCAGTCCAGAGAGATCACCGCCACAACCAGCGTGACGATCCTGACCTCGGGCAGCGGCACGCCTGATCTGTCCCGGCACCAGATCACCGGTCGAGCCCTTCCTGCTATCACGATGAGCCAGGCGATCACGGTCCCGACCACCGGGAAAGGGCATCATGAGGCCACCGCCGCTTCTGGCCTGATCACCTTCTACAATGCTGCCCTCGTGGCCCAACGCGTGCCAGCAGGAACTCTGCTCACAGGAACCAGCGAGGTCCAGGTCGTCACTGACCAGGATGCCGTGATCCCGGCAGGCTCGCTCTCCGTCAATGGGCATGCCACCGTCCCGGCCCATGCGGTGCAGGCGGGTCCCTCGGGCAACCTCGGATCGGGAGACATCTACGGGCCATGCTGCCGGGCCAACGTCTTTGCCACCAATAGCGCTTTTCACGGAGGTCAATTGGCACGAGACTATGCGATGGTGAGCCAGCAAGATATCGATGGAGCCACGAAAAGCAGCACGACCAGCCTTCAGCAGAGTGTGCAGGCCGCCTTTACGGCCCAGGCCCATCCTGACGAACGCCTGATCACCCCTTCCTCCTGTCAGATCAGGACCCATCCAGATCATCCGGTGGGCAGCGAGGCGGCCCGGGTGAGCGTGACGGTCACCGCTACCTGTCGCGGGCTGGTCTACCAATCCGAGCCGATGCAGCAAATCATGGAGCAGGTGCTTAGCCAGCAGGCCACCAGGCAGATCGGAACCGGCTACACCAAAGCCGGGGAGATCCACCTGGAGATCACGAGCAGCAAGCCCCAGACAGCGGGCAAGGTCACGCTCCAGGTCAAGGCATCGGGCACCTGGGCTGCCCAATTTACTCCTGACCAATTGCAGCATCTGGCCCAACTGGTCAGCGGCAAGACCCGGGCGGAGGCGACCGAAATTCTGGTGCATGAACCGGGGATCGGTCAGGTCATGCTGCATACACAGTGGAACCAGGATCGCTTACCCAAAGATGCCGGACATATTCAGATGTCGATCATGTATGTTCCGATCACCGCATAAGGAGAAGAGGAATGATCCGTACCGCCAGTGTGTATCATCTCAAGCGCCTCCCAGACGTGGAACAAGCCGCCTATGGGCTCCGGGTCCTGGTGATGCGGCGCTGGCCTCGGGGTATTGCCCGGTCGCTGATCGATCGCTGGATGCCGGATGCGGCTCCCTCCTCTGAGCTACTGGACGCTTATCGTGCTGGTTGTCTCCCCTGGCAGGACTTTGCCACGGCCTACCGTGCAGGGCTGAGTATCTCTCTACTGGAGCAGCTATGCCAGATGGAGCAGGACCATGGCACGCTGACCGTGCTGTGCTGGGAGCCAGACGGGCAACCCTGTCACCGGTACCTGCTCCAGCAGGCACTGGAGGAGCATGCTTGATGACCACGACGCCTAGCCGTTTCCAGTGCTACCCTTTGCCGAGGCTCTATCCGAAAGGAGATTGTCTGGTGCTCAACCGGGAGCAGCACGTCCTCTCTCGCTTGTCACAGGGGCGGATCATCGAGCAGCAGGTGTTCACCTTCAGCGAGATGGCCCTCATTGCCGACGTGCTGGAGAGTTACCCGGACTATTGCCCCTTTGAGGTGCTGCTCTCCA
>JAFMRP010001484.1 GCA_017354095.1 Ktedonobacteraceae bacterium | reverse complement strand
CTGGTCACAGCCTTCTCCCTGACCTATGGTCTGGGGGCGCCATTACTTGCCGCGCTGACCGGGCGCTGGTCTCCCTCCCGTGTACTGATCTGCGCGCTGGGGGCGTTCTGTCTCGCCAACCTTGGCTCGGCTCTGGCACCGACATTTGTCTTCCTGCTCCTGACCCGGGTGGTGGCTGGCTGCTGTGCTGCCCTCTATGCTCCTCTCGCCTATACAATAGGGACCCAGCTCGCCCCCGCATCGAAGCGAGGGCAGGCACTCGCACTGGTGGTTCTGGGACTCACCGTGGCGACCGTCTTTGGGGCGCCGCTGGGAACCTGGGTGGGCGATCACTTCGGCTGGCGCCTGTCCTTCGGGCTGATCGTGGGACTGGCCGGAGTAGCCTGTGTGGCCCTGCTGGTCTGGAGGCTGCCCGAAGCGGCTGCACCTGTCGTGTTGTCGTTGCCAGCTCGGTTGGCCCCCATCACCAAGCCGCATCTGGTGCTGGCATTGCTCCCCAGCTTGCTGTGGAATCTGGGGACCTATACCATCTATACCTATATCGCGCTATTGCTTGAGCAGACATTGCGGGTCACACAGATCAGTGGGCTGCTGATCGTCTTCGGAGCGGGTGTGGTACTTGGAAACTGGTCAGGAGGAATATTGTCTGATCGGCTCGGACCGATGCGTCTCCTTCTGCTAGCTCTTCCGATACTGGTGCTGATAGAGGGACTGCTCTCCCTGGCAATGACGACCCTGATAGGAAGCATCTTGCTCGTGGGTATCTGGGGATGCGTTGCAGCGCTGCCTTTTGTTCCGCAGCAACGTCGTCTGCTCAGCTTGGCACCTGTACATACTAACCTTATCCTTGCCCTCAATAATTCCGCGTTCTATCTAGGCATTGCTGGGGGTGCTGGGCTTGGTGGAATCGTCTTGCATGCCGCTTCGGCGAGGCTCCTTGGCTGGATGGGAGCCAGCTGTGCCCTGCTGGCCTTGCTCATGTTACTACTAAGCAGATGGATCAGCTCACACTCAAGACGCTTTGAGAATACTGTTCATGTCCGGCAGAATGAGGGAGTGTAGGAAAGCATTCAAGCGAGTATTGATTTGTACGTAGAGAAAGGAAGAGAAAACACATGCCACTCGATCCACAAGCTAAGGCCCTTTTGACGGCTGCCGCTGGTGCGCCGCCTCTCAAGACGCTTTCTCCTGCCGCTGCCCGTCAGTTCATGCGCGAGGCATTAATCCCGCTGGGAGGCGAGCCAGAACCTGTCAACACGGTCCAGGAGCGCCAGATCCCCGGGCCGCTGGGGACCATTCCCATCTGCATCTACACGCCAGAAGGACTGGGACCATTCCCTGTGCTCGTCTTTTTTCACGGCGGTGGCTGGGTCATTGGCGATCTCGATACTCATGATGCTATGTGCCGTTCGCTCACCCGATCCGCCGGATGCATCACCGTTTCGGTGGACTATCACCTGGCCCCGGAACACAAATATCCGGCAGCACGAGACGACTGCTATGCCGCCACTCAATGGGTTGCTGAGAATGCCAGGACCATCAACGGTGATCCCGAGCGTCTTGCCGTTGGCGGTGAGAGTTCCGGGGGGAGTCTGGCCGCAGTGGTCACGTTGATGGCGCGTGATCGAGGCGGCCCCCATCTCGCCTATCAGCTCCTGATCACCCCGGTTACCAACTACTACCAGCCCGGTACTCCTTCCTACCAGGAAAACGCCGAAGGCTATTTCCTGACACGCGATGACATGATCTGGTTCTGGAACCAGTATGTGTCCAGCGAAGAGGTGGCCCGACATCCCTACGCCTCTCCCTTGCAAGTAGAGGACCTGCATGGGTTACCACCTGCTCTGGTCATCACAGCCGAGTTCGATCCGCTGCGCGATGA
>JAFMRP010000369.1 GCA_017354095.1 Ktedonobacteraceae bacterium | reverse complement strand
TGCTTGCTAATCCTGCCCAATCAAGGTAAGATCATCTGGAAACAGAAGCTTTCCAGGAGAGAAGCCAGAGATGAGAACCTGCATACGATTGCGCAATGAACAGCTTGAAGCTCTTCCCGAGCCGTTTGCCCACGATGATGTGCGCTACCCTCCAGAACTGGTACGAGTCTTCCTTCGCGAGTATACTCATCCAGGGGATCTGGTCTTTGACCCCTTTGCTGGTTTTGGCACCACGCTGTCTGTCGCTGAGGAGATGGACCGACGAGCCAGCGGCATCGAATACGATCCAGGGCGTTGCGCCTACATTCGTTCGCATCTACGCCACCCGCAAGTCCTGCTGCAAGGCGATGCCAGGCTCCTTTCGACCTACAGCCTGCCGTGCATCGACTTCACGCTGACCTCGCCTCCCTACATGCACCGTGATGATCCAGAAGACCCGCTTGCGGCCTATCAGGAGCCTGGACGTGGGTACGATGCCTACCTTGCGGACCTGCAGGAGATCTATCGCCAGATTGGCCTGCTGATGAAGGAGACGGCGGTGGCAGTGATCGAGGTGTCAAACCTCAAAAAAGCGGGAAGTGTGACACCCCTCGCCTGGGACATCGCACACGCCATAAGCCAGGTCTTGCACTTTCAAGGGGAAGTGGTTGTTCACTGGGAGCCAACTTATGGCTATGGCTACGATCACAGTTACTGCCTCCTTTTTACTCGTCCGTGACTGCGAGCAGGCAGACAAAGAGCCTGGCGGAATTGGCAAAGATTACACGGGTTATTCTTCCTCTCCTCTTAGCCATCCGGGGTTCTGGAACGCGGGTTGAGGATAGGAGTAAAAACCTTTGCCAGTTTTCAGGCCCAGTTCTCCCTGTTCAATCTTGTCGAGAAGCACGCGGGGTGGCAAGTCCGCCTCATTGCCAGACAAGCGGTAATATTCCATCTCAACGTCGCGCACGACATCGAGCCCAATGCTATCCATGAGACCAAAGGGGCCGATGGGCATTTTAGTGAGACTCATCCAGGCACGATCGACATCCTCATGAGTGGCGACGCCTTCTTCTACGACATTCAGGCTCTCTTTTTTCACCGCTCGCCAGATCCGTCCGAATATAAAGCCGGTGCTCTCCTTTTGGACCAGGAGTGGGATCAGGCCGAGAGAGCGGGCGAAACCGCGTGCTTGTTCGATGGTTTCATCTGACGTCCGGCTACCGCGCATCAACTCCACGCACGAGCCGTCCCAGACAGGAGTCACAAAATGGAGGTTCAGCACGCGTTCTGGCCGCCTGGTGACATCTTCAATGGCTGAAGCGCGTAGGGATGAGCTGTTGGTTGCCAGGATCGTCTGGGCGGGACAAAGACGATCGAATTGTGCAAAGAGTTCGCGCTTGAGCGAGAGATCTTCTGGCGCGTTCTCAATGAGGAGATCGGCCTGGTTTGCGGCCTGGTAGAGATCCGTTGTCAGGCGAATGCGCTCAAGAAGAGCAGTTTTTTCTTCAACCGTCATCTGTTGAAGGGTGGCGAGTCTTTTTGCATGGCCTTGTGTTGCGCGCTGAAGGGTTTGCTCCGAGCGGCTAAAGAGCCAGACCTGATAGTTATGGGCGGCACATAATAACGCGATTTGTGCCCCCATCGTCCCGGCGCCAATAATGCTAATCGTTTCAAGTTGTTTTGATCTCATTTGTGTTCTTTTTCTGCTTTCTAGGACTTTGTCAAACTTCGTTTGATGGATGCGTCCCCGCGCCGCCTGCGGCGGCTCGTTGGGAAAAGAGATTCTCCGGGGGCTGCGCCCCCGAGCCCCTGCTATCGAGGACAGCTGAGCCGTCAGGCAATCGGAGAGGAAGTACCCCGGCAGGGAGCCCCTCTTGTTCCGCTCGGCAACGCCGCTAGCGCGGCCAGAAACGACGCTGCGCGTCTCGCCTTCGGCTCATCTGGCGGCAAGGCTGTTACCGCTGCGCGGTCAGCCGAGCGGAGAGGCAGCCGCCCTCCTGCGCCTCCCGCTCTCACATCTTTCAACTGAAGGTGATCAGTCCACTAGATATTCTATCAAGGAATTGGTGACAGCAAGCAAATGTGTTGCCAAATCACAGGTGTTCCACATGGAGAACTGTTCGCTCATTCTGGACATTTCCTGTATTAATCAGTGTTGTGGGTTCTAACAACATCAAGTGCGTTTCCACTTCGGCTACCGGCCGGTGTTCTACTCCATGAGGAATAATGATGATTTCGCCCTCTTCCACCCAGATATCACGTTGCTTTTCAGGCGCCTCACATACTTGCATGAGGAGGCGTCCTTTGACGACGAAAAAGAGTTCATCTTCCTGGTCATGATGATGCCAGACAAACTCCCCTTTGATTTTGACAATCTTCGCTACAAACTGATTCACTTCTCCTACGATCCTTGGCATCCAATGGTCGGAGAAGAGCGCAAATTTCTGCTTCAGATTAATCTTTTCCACGAATCGCTTCCTTTCACGAAAAAGCAGGATAAACCTGCTTGAGCAGGTTTTGACGAATAGCATGTACACGCAGAGTTGGAAGAGGAGCTGCGTAGACCTGGTGCAGTGCTGCGACAAACGCAGGTAGAGTGGGCTCCAGGAGAACTGGAAGCAGTTCATCCAGCTCTTGACGGCGATACTGCTCTTGCAAGCGGGAAAGAAGCCGGGTCAGTTGTTTTTTGGTAGCGGCTTCACTTTTCCCAATAATTGAGGCAATTTTCGCGCTCGAGAGCCGAGCTGCAAAACGAAGCGCCAGAAGCTCTTGCTCTGGTTGGGAAAGAGCCTCAAGAAGCCTTCTCACCTGGGCAATAGTTTCCGCTGAGAGGACGTGTTCTTCTGGATTCTGGTCTATTGCGGGTATTTCAGGTATGGACTCCCATGAAAGAGATGGATGCGATACGCGATAGAAGTCAACCAGTCGATGATGCGCAATCGAGAAGAGCCAGGTAGCGACAGAGCCCCGTCCGGATTCGTAGGTCTGGCGTTGCTTCCATGCCTGGAAAAAGACCTGCTGCATCAAGTCTGCGGTATCATGCTCGTGCTTGAGATGAGCATACAGATAGCGATAGACCTGCATATGATAGCGATCATAGAGAGCCTCAAAAGATGGGAGAGCCTCCTGACCATGTTGCAGGCCAGGAGACGGAGAGTTCAGTGGCATAATGATTGCTCGCCCTCCTTGGTTTCTTGTCTTTTCGTCTCTATATACGAAGATTTCCCAAAACGGGGACATCACAATCCCGCATTGAGAGAGATCTTCGGTAATGACAGGATCAGGGGTGCTGATTCATCATGGTTTCGAGGCGGGTTTTGACCCGGGGCCACTCGCTGTCGATGATGCTGTAGTAGACCGAGTGGCGGTAGTGGCCATCGGGCATGATAACGTGGTTGCGCAGTACGCCTTCCTTTTGCGCGCCGATGCGCTCGATGGCTTGCTGTGAACGGAGGTTAAGGTGATGAGTTTTGAGGCAGACGCGAATAGTTTTCAGGGTTTCAAAGGCGTAGCGCAGCAGCAGATATTTGCATTCGGTATTGATGCCGGTGCGCCGCGCCATTGGTCCCAGCCAGGTCCAGCCGATTTCCACACCGTGATCATTGGGTCTAATGTCCAGGTAGCGAGTTGAGCCTACGGCGCGACTGTGTGCCAGGTCAATGATCGCGAAGGGCAGTTGTGTTCCTGCTTCCTGTTCTCGCAATGCGCTGGCAATAATGGTCTCCATGGCATGCTGCGAGGTTGGCGGTTTGATTGGCATATATGTCCAGATCTGGGGATCGTCCTTGCAGGCAGCGTACAGATCGGGCGCGTGTTGTGGTCCCAATGGTTCCAGGCGAGCATGTTTGCCGGTCAGGGTGATGGGTTCTATATGCATCATAGTATTAGTTTCCTTATATTTCTGTCCGTTGTGTCCTGGTGACTGACTACAGCTTATTTTAGTAGTGGTGTTGGGGGATAGGAAGGACCAATCCATGGTGCGGTGAAGGTACCAGATAACATTGCTTTTCCCGCAGATTTGTTAATTATTTTAAAGTTTTTTGATACTCTTTCAACACTATTTTTATTATTCCCCTTTATTATAGCAAGTACAGGACAATATACCTTAAAGGATTGGTTAGTGTTGATAGAAACTCGCGACGTTCAGCACGAGGTTCAAGGTGAAGAGGATAAACACAAGATTCCGCCCCATTGGATGCTTCTACTTCAGCAGGTCTGGCGGTTTGGGCTGGTGGGAAGTATCAATACCGCGCTGGATATACTGGTCTTGAACGGGCTGTTGCTGTTTTTTCCGACGGGCCTGACGTGGTTGATTCTGATATACAACGTCACGGCTTATGGTTTCGGAGCATTGAACAGCTTCTTGCTCAACAAGTACTGGACCTTCAAACATAAGCGCAGGATAACGTGGGGCGAGCTGGTGCGTTTTACCTCTACCACACTTCTGGGAATGGTTGGGAACACAGCGCTTTTCTGGTTGGCCAGTTGTATGCCACATACCTTTATCACCAATACGGTGATCTGGACCAACGTTTCCAAAGTGCTGGCCATTTTCATCTCAGCGCTCATTTCTTATCTGGGAATGCGGCTCTGGGTCTTTGTCAAGCACTGAGTGAGAGAGGGAGTTATGCATAGCCTTTCGGTTATTCTGCCTGCCTACAACGAAGAGCGGGTAATTGCCACGACCGTGCGCGATGCGCTCGACAGGATGGAGAAGTGGGGACTAGATTTCGAAGTGATCGTAGTGAACGATGGCAGCAGTGATCGTACAGCCGCCATCGTCGCCGAAATTGCGGTAAGTCATCCACAGGTACGCCTGGTAAACCACCCTGTTAATCAGGGCTATGGAGCAGCCCTGGTGAGTGGCTTCACAGCCGCCTCAAAGAGCCTGACGTTCTTTATGGATTCCGACGGACAATTTTCTATTGACGAGCTACAGCATTTTTTTGCTTACATTGATGCTTATGACTCGGTCATTGGCTACCGTATCAAGCGCCAGGACACCTGGATGCGCAAATTGAACGCCTGGGGATGGAAGCGGCTTGTCGGGCTGGTGCTTGATGTGCATGCGAGGGACATCGATTGCGCATTCAAGCTCTTGCGTACAGAATTTCTACGCCAGAATCCGCTGGAGACGCGCGGAGCAATGATCAGTGCTGAATTGCTCTATAAACTGAGGCGGTCAGGTTGTGCCTGGAAAGAAGTGGGAGTACATCACCGGCCTCGCCTGGAGGGCTGTGCCACGGGAGCAAAGCCCAGTGTTATCCTGCGAGCGTTCCGTGAACTCTTCACTTATGCCCGCAAGTGGCGGAGTGAAGAGAGACGAGTAAGTGCAAGGCGATATTCGGCCATAAGTAAGTCCGGTAGTACGGTAGACAGTACTATGTGACAACGAGAGCAGCTTATCAAGGTGAGTTTTAAGGAGAGAGAGCATGAATGATACCATTGAAATGAGAGCGCCAGAACCATCTGAGCCTCTCATCGATCCCCGTGCCAGTACCAGCAAGCCTTCGCGATGGTGGCAATGGCTGGCGCTGGGAGGGGTGATGCTTGTTTCGTTATTCATGAATTTTTATCAATTGGGCCAGAATGGCTTCGGGAATACCTACTATGCTGCTGGTGTCAGGAGTATGCTTGACAACTGGCACAACTTCTTTTTTGTCTCCTTTGATCCGGGCGGCTTTGTCACCCTTGACAAGCCGCCGCTAGGCTTCTG
>JAFMRP010001483.1 GCA_017354095.1 Ktedonobacteraceae bacterium | reverse complement strand
GCGCGCGATAATGCTGGCGGAGCACTGCCGCACCAAGCCGCGTTATGTGGAGATGTAGAAATCGATGAGCGCGGCCCCGGTCATATGGCCGGGGCTGTACTATTATGGGGATCTATTCGCAATGTTTGCTTATTTATCGCAGTGTTGACGTCCCAGCGGGCATCAAGTGGCGGCTCCGGTAGCAGCAGGGGCAGGGCGGCTGATGATGAGACCGACGATATCGACGAGCAGGGCGACAATGGCCAATAGAATAAAAAGCAGCGGTGTGGGCAGAGCGATCCCCAGGAGGGTATCCAGGGCATAGTCTCCAGGCCCTGCGATGCCAATGCCTACGGCCACGCCCATCAGCAATAGGGGAAATTCAAAGCCGCCCTTACTGCTGAAAAAGCCGTTTTTCCAGTGAACTTTGAGCATTGCCATCAGCATAGCGCCAAATATACCTGCGGCCCCCAGAGGAGTCAAGAAGCCACATGCCAGAGACAAGCCGCCGCCAAATTCTCCTAGAATGACCAGAAGCGCCCAGAGGAGGGGAGGCTTAAAGTTCATTCTCTCCTGCATGTTTACCGTCTGCGTGAAGCCACTGCCACCGAACCAGCCAAAAAGCTTTTGCGCTCCATGGGCAGCAATTGTCAACCCAGCTACAACCCGTAGAATGAGCAGACCCAAGCCAAGTGTGATAGCCATTGATCGGTTTCCTTTCAAGCATGAATGGGAATGACCAGTTGCAGAAGGTTTCCAGTCAACTGAAACTTTCTTCACTGCAATTTATTCGATAACCGCAAAAACGTCAATTGTGAGCGAATCCTAAGCTCATGTGCGTAATGCCTCCGTCTTCATGATAGCCGAAATGAGGGTCGATTCGCAAGTGGTGGATGTGAGTTTAGCGGATGAGTTTTCTTGTTTCCTTCTGGTTTCATGGTAGCGTGGAAGAGATAGAGCCGGCGGGTAGGGTCGGGAAGATGATATAATTTCAAATAGAAGGGCATTAGAACAGCATAAAGAGGGAGGCACAGATGGATCAATCGGACGAGAGATTTAATATAGCCGAAGTGACGCATAGGAACCTGGGAATGGAGTTGGTACGAGTTACTGAGGCGGCGGCATTGAGTGCGGGCCGCTGGATGGGCAAAGGCAATAAGGAGATGGTGGACCAAGCCGCAGTTGATGCGATGCGGCAGGCAGTGGATGGGGTTGATATGCACGGTGTGGTTGTGATTGGCGAGGGAGAGAAGGACGAAGCCCCGATGCTCTACATCGGCGAGCAGGTGGGGAACGGCAGCCAGCCTGAGGTAGATGTCGCGGTGGACCCAGTGGACGGAACGCGGCTATTGTCGCTGGGCCTGCCAGGAGCGCTGGCGGTGGTAGCAACAGCGGAACGAGGCTCGATGTACGCGGCGCCGCCAGGAGTATTTTACATGGAGAAAATCGCCGTTGGCCCGGCCATGCGTAATGTCATCGATATTAACGCGCCCATCGCGGTCAACCTGGATCGCGCGGCCCGAGCGCGAGACGCTCGCATTGACGACCTGACGGTTATTATTCTGGATCGTCCACGTCATGCGGAGATTATTCGTCAGATTCGCGAGGTGGGGGCACGTATTCGTCTGATTACCGATGGAGATGTGGCGGCAGCGATTCAGGCCGCGATGGAGGATTATCGCGGGGTCGATATGATGGTTGGCATTGGGGGCGCGCCAGAGGCGGTGCTGGCCGCTGCTGCGTTAAAGTGCCTGGGGGGTGAAATTCAGTGCAAAGTCTGGCCACGGGACGAACAGGAGCGCGAACGTTTCAAGAGTGATGGCATTGACCTTGAGCAGGTGTTCCGTACCGAGGACCTGGTACGCGGCAATGATGTCTGCTTCGCGGCAACGGGTATTACCAGC